>NZ_JXYF01000146.1:0-9996 GCF_000967735.1 Paracoccus sp. S4493 | reverse complement strand
CAGCCACTGGTTCAGGCGGGCGGTCGGCACGCGGCGGTTCCAGACCTCATGCGCCTTGATGACGGCGTTGTGCAGGCGGTCCAGCCCCTTGCCGGTCTTGGCCGACACGGTGATCAGCGGCGCGCCACGCAGCTGCGGCAGCAGCTTTTCGAAACTGGCGCGCATCTCGTTCAGCTTGTGGGACTTGTCGTCCTCTGTGTCCCACTTGTTCACGGCGATGACGACGGCGCGCCCCTCGGTCTCGGCGAAATCGGCGATGCGCAGGTCCTGGGTCTCGAAGGGGATCTCGACGTCCAGCAGGACGACGACGACCTCGGCGAAGCGCACGGCCCGCAGGCCGTCGGCCACCGACAGCTTCTCCAGCTTCTCGGTCACGCGGGCGCGCTTGCGCATGCCGGCCGTGTCGAAGATGCGCATGGGCGTGCCCATGAAGTTTGTGGTCACGCTGATCGAATCGCGGGTGATCCCGGCCTCGGGACCGGTCAGCAGGCGGTCCTGCCCCAGGATCTTGTTGATCAGCGTCGACTTGCCCGCATTGGGGCGGCCGATCACGGCGATCTGCAGGGGGCGGGCCTCGGATGGGCGCCAGTACTCGGAACCCTCGCCCGATTCGGCGTCCTCCTCGGACAGGTCCAGGTCGGTCACGGCCTCGATCGGGGCGGGACGCTCGGCCTCGATCCTGTCGGCCAGGGGCATCAGCACGCCATAAAGGTCGTCCATCCCCTCGCCATGCTCGGCCGAGATGCGCAGGGGCTCGCCCAGGCCAAGGGCATAGGCCTCCATGGCCCCCGCCTCTCCGGCACGGCCCTCGGACTTGTTGGCGGCGACGATGACGTGCTTGGCGCGGCGGCGCAGGATCTCGGCGAAATACTCGTCGGCCGCGGTGATGCCGATGCGCGCATCGACGACGAACAGGCAGATGTCGGCCTCGTCAACGGCGCGTTCGGTCAGGCGGCGCATGCGCCCCTGAAGGCTGTCATCCTCGGCCATCTCCAGGCCCGCGCTGTCGATCACGACAAAGCGCAGGTCGCCAAGGCGGCCCGCGCCCTCGCGGATGTCGCGGGTCACGCCGGGCTGGTCATCGACCAGCGCAAGTTTCTTGCCAACCAGACGGTTGAACAGGGTGGACTTGCCCACATTGGGCCGCCCGACGATCGCAAGGGTGAATGTCATCTGAACGCATGCAACTGGCCGTTGCGCGCAACGACGTAAAGGGTTTGACCGGCGACCACCGGGGCCGATGCCGCCCCACCGGGGATCGCCACCTGACCGACCAGCGCGCCGGAGGCGGGATCGAAGCTGCGCAACATGCCATCGCTAGAGGCGATATGCAACCGCCCCCCGGCCAGCACGGGACCGTAATGCGCGTGGACCGCATCCTGACGCCGCACGCGCTGCGTGGTGTAATACGGCAGGGGCTGGCGCCAGACGACGCCGCCCGTCGCCGCATCCAGCCGGACCAGCTGGGCCTGATCGTTCACGGCAAAGACCGACCCGCCCGCGACGACGACCGGGCTGTTGGCGCCCTCGTCCGCGGTCCAGTCGTTCAGGCCGGTCGACAGCTCGACCGCGCTGATGCGGCCGGAAGAGGTGCCCGAATAGACGCGCCCGCCCGCGATCACCGGATCGCCGGTCACGTCACGGACCACCGCGATGGCGCGTCCGGGACGGGTGCCCGCGATCTGCGAGGTCCAGTTGGTCAGGCCCGACTGACGGTCCACCGCCACGATCTGCCCCGACGAGAACGGGAACACCACCGTGTCGCCCTGTACGGCCGGGACCGACACGCCCATGACGCCCGACCCCGACGGCGTGCCTGCCGCCTGCCACAGCACGCGCCCGTCGCTGGCGCGCACGGCCCAACCCACGGCGTTCCGGGCCGCGACATAGACCACGCCGTCCTGCACGGCCGGGCCGCCGCCGATCGAGGCCTCGACCCGCTGGCGCCACAGCACGGCGCCGCTGGCCGCGTCCAGCGCGACCAGCTCGCCGAAACCGGTGGTGACGAAGACTCGCCCGCCCTCATAGGCCAGACCGCCGCCCGAGGCGCTGTCGACATTCTCCAGCGCGGGCGTCACGTCGGTGGACCAGGCGCGCCCGCCGTTCAGCGCGGTCGCGGTGACGCGGGCTCGGCTGTCCAGGGTAAAGACCCGGCCCGCCGCCACGACGGGGTCGGCGGTGATGCGGTGACGACGGGTTTCACCCTGGCCGATGGATGCGGACCACAGGGCCGTGCCGCCCGCGCCCAGGGCCAGATGGCCCGGCGCATGGGCAGCGTTGCCGCCGCGATGGGTCCATTCGCCGTTGGTGACCGGGGCGGACAGGGACAGCGCGGTGCCGGTGATGCCCGCCGCACCCTCGACCGCGGGACCGTCGGCCGAGATGACGGCCAGGGGGTCCAGGCGCTCTCCGGGCAGGATGATTTCGCGGTCGCCGCAGCCGGCAAGTCCCAGTCCGGCGGCCATCGCCAAGGTCAGTCGCAGCATGGCGGTCATCCCTGTCTCTCAGTCCGTTATTCGGTCGGTTCGGGCGTCTCGCCCAGGGCGATCATCATCTCGGACAGGCGACGACGCAAGGCCTCGGTCAGGCCGTCCTTGTCCTGGATCTGGCGGATCAGGGTGATCGCATCCTCGGGGCGCCCGGCACCGATCAGGGCCACGGCCTTCTGTTCCAACGCCAGCAGCTCGAACGGCGCACCGGCGCGCGACAGGCGGGTCAGGATGGCGTCGCGTTCGGCCGCATCCATCTGCGCGCCCTGTGCCATCACCAGCTTCAGCTGCGCCAGCTCTCCCAGCACGCTGTCGGGCTGGGCATCGGCCACGCCCTGCAGCGCCTGTGCGCGGGCATCGGGATCGGTCTGCGCGCCCGCGGCCAGCAGCCCGGTCAGCGCCTGCCGACCTGCCGAGCCGCGCGGATCGACGGCCAGAACGGCGGCGGGGTCGTTCTCGGCCTCGGCCGCCAGGATCGCATCGCCCCAGGCCTGCGCCGCGGCGCGGTCCTGGGCGGCGCTGTATTCGCGCCAGGCGGTGAAGCCGACTACCGCCACGATCACCAGGACCACGATCCAGCCGTAACGGCGCATCGCCCCGTACAGGCGGTCGCGCCGCAGCTCTTCGGTGACTTCGTCGATGAAGGTGTCGCTCTGGTTGGCCATGCCCGCCCTGCCGATCTGTCCTGTGTTCCCGTGGTCTTATACCGCGATGGACGGAAATGCCAATGCCGGCGCGGGCGCCACGCAAAAGGCCCGCCACAAGGGGCGGGCCTTTCGATCGATGCGTCCGACCTCACATGCGCGAGGCGACGTTCTCCCAGTTCACCAGCTTGTCCAGGAAGTTCTCCAGGTACTTGGGGCGCGCGTTGCGGAAGTCGATGTAGTAGCTGTGCTCCCACACGTCGCAGCCCAGCAGCGCCGTCTGACCGGTGCACAGCGGGTTCACACCGTTTTCGGTCTTGGTGATCTCCAGCTTGCCGTCGGCATTCTTGACCAGCCAGACCCAGCCCGACCCGAACTGGCCGACGCCGGCCTCGGCGAACTTCTTCTTGAACTCCTCGACCGAACCGAAGCTGTCCTTGATCGCGGCTTCAAGGTTGGCGGGCATCGGGCCGGGGTTCGGGCCCATCATCTCCCAGAACTGGGCGTGGTTCCAATGCTGGCTGGCATTGTTGAAGATGCCGTTCTGCGCCACGGCGCCCTTCTGGTAGGTGCCCTTGACGATATCTTCCAGCGACTTGCCTTCCCACTCGGTCCCGGCCACCAGCTCGTTCAGCTTGGTGACATAGGCGTTGTGGTGCTTGTCGTGGTGATACTCCAGCGTCTCGCGCGACATGCCGCCGGCTTCCAGGGCATCGTGCGAATAGGGAAGATCGGGAAGGGTGAAGGCCATTTTGCGGTCCTTTCGAAAGGGTTGGTTCGGCTCGGCGCGAACGGTCGCGCATTCGGGGGACCAACGCAAGGGGTGGACCGGGGTTCCGATCCCCCCCTGCACCAAGGTGGTCAGCGCGGCGCCAGCTGGCTGCCCGGCATGGCCGCATTGGTCAGGATCAGCGACAGGTAATCCGCCGTCGAGCGAAAGCCGATCACGCGGAACCCGCCCTCCACCCGCCAGAAGGCCGCGGCGGTCTGCGCCATGCGCGTGCGGCGCAAGACGCCCGACGGCAGGGCCGCGGCATCGACGGGGGCCAGTTTCGCGATCACGTCCGCGGCATGGGGGCCCGTCACGTCAAAGACCGCACGGGCATCCGACACGTCGGCCACCAGCCCGTGTTCACCCGTCAGCGCCTGCGTCAGGTCCGACAGCGCGGCGGAAAGGTCCGATGCGGGCAGGATCAGCAACAGCTCGTCCGGCGACATCCACGCTAGGGTGCGGCTGCCGTCGGTCACGGTGCCGGTCGCGTCGGGGATGGCCAGGCCCGCGGCCTCGGCCAGGGCGTCGCCCGCGCGGTCCAGATCGGCCCGGATGGTGATCATGCCCAGGCCCGCGACGGGGGTGATGGTAGCCAGCGCTTCAGCCATTCTGACGGCTTCCTTCCTTGTCGTAGAAGACCGGATCGACGATCCGCGCCTGCATGACCGCACCGTCCGGCATCGGGAAATCCAGGACCTGCCCCATGCGGGCCGGACCGTGGCGGACCAGGCCCATCGCGATGGGCTTGTCCAGCGTCGGCGAGTGATAGCTGGAGGTGACGCGCCCCTGGGTCTTGCGCTGGCCGTTGCCGTTCGTGCCGTCGGCCACCGCATAGGCGCCGTCGGGTATGACCTTGCCGGACAGGCTCTCCAGCCCCACCAGCTTCCAGCGGGTGCCGTCGGTCATGTGGCTGCGGCGTTGGGCGCGCTTGCCGATATAGTCGGCCTTCTTTTTGGAGATCGCCCAGTCCAGCCCCAGATCCTGCGGGATGATGGTGCCGTCGGTCTCGTCCCCGATCATGATGAAGCCCTTTTCGGCGCGCATCACGTGCATGGCCTCGGTCCCGTAGGGGGTAATGCCCAGATCGCGGCCGACCTCGTGCAGCCGCTCCCACAGCTCCAGCCCGCGATTGGCGGGCACCGCGATCTCATAGCTGAGCTCACCCGAGAAGCTGATGCGGAAGATGCGGGCGGGGATGCCGGCGATGTCGCCTTCGGCCCATTGCATGAAGGGCAGCGCCTCGGCCGACAGATCGATGCTGCCCGGCAGGCGTTCCAGCAGGGCGCGGGCCTTGGGTCCGGCCACGGCGATCTGTGCGAACTGTTCGGTCAGGTTGGCGGTATAGACCTTCCAGTCCCACCATTCGCATTGCAGCCAGTCCTCCATGTGCCCATGGATACGGTCCGCGCCGCCGGTGGTGGTGTGGCACAGCCAGGTGTCGTCGGACAGGCGCGCCACGACGCCGTCATCCATCAGGAAGCCGTTCTCGTTGCACATCAGGCCATAGCGGCATTTGCCGACCGGCAGGGTGGACATCATGTTGGTGTACAGCATGTCCAGGAACCGCCCGGCATCGGGCCCCTTGACGATGATCTTGCCCAGGGTCGAGGCGTCCAGCGTGCCGACGCCGGCCCGCACCGCCAGGATCTCGCGGTTGACGGCGGCGTGGCGATCCTCGGTCGCGCGAGGATAGGCATAGGGGCGGCGCCAGTGGCCCACCGGCTCCCAGCTGGCGCCGTTGCGGTCGTGCCATGCGTGGATCGGCGTCTTGCGCAGCGGCTGGAAGGCCTCGTCCTTGGCCTCGGCCGCGATGGTGGCCAGGGTCAGCGGCGTATAGGGCGGGCGGAACGTGGTGGTGCCGGTCGCCTGGATGGGCTGGTTCAGCGCGTTGGACAGCACCGCCAACCCGTTGATGTTGGACAGCTTGCCCTGGTCGGTCGCCATGCCAAGCGTGGTATAGCGCTTGGTGTGTTCGACGCTGGCATAGCCCTCCTGGGCGGCCAGTTCGACATCGGTGACCTTCACGTCGTTCTGGAAATCCAGCCACATCTTGGCGCGCAGCTTGTAGGGCGCGCGGGCGGGCATGACCCAGACAGGCATGGTCGCACCCGCAGGGCGTTCCAGATCGCCAGCGCAGTGCAGATCGCCATTGGCGGCCCCCGCGACGGTCACGTTGCCCTGCCCGTCCGCACCCAGGGGCGGGCGGTCGGGGTCGGGGCGGAACATCGATTGCGCCTCGTCCCAGGTCAGCTTGCCGCCGCAATGCGAATAGAGATGCACGACCGGCGACCAGCCGCCCGACATGGCCACCACGTCGCAATCGACGGTCTGCCGCGGCGCGCCGTCGCCCTGGTGGTCGCACAGCACCACTCCCTCGACATGCTTGCCCCCCTTGACCTTGGCGACGGCCGCGCCGGTCAGGACGGTGATGCCCGCGGCCCGCGCAGCCTGCGGCAGCGCGCCGTCCGCGGTGGGACGGGCATCGACGATGGCCGGCACCTCCAGCCCCGCGGCATGGGCCGTCAGGGCGGTGCGATAGGCGTCGTCGTTGTTCGTGACCACGACGATGCGCCGCCCGGGTGCCACGGCGTAATCGGTGATGAAGTCGCGGACGGCGCTGGCCAGCATCACGCCCGGCACGTCGTTGCAGGCAAAGGACAAGGGACGCTCCAGCGCGCCGGTCGCGGCGATCACCCGGCCCGCCCGGATGCGCCACAGGCGCTGGCGGGGGATGCCCTGGTTCGGGTCGTGATCGGCCAGCGATTCCCGCGCGATCAGATAGCCGTGGTCGTAAAGGCCGGTGGCCATGGTGTTGCGGCGCAGGGTGACGGTGTCGCGGCCTTGCAGGTCGGCCAACAGCGCGTCGATGGCGGCCTGTCCGCCGTCGTGGTCGGTGGGCGTGCGCCCGCCCCAATGGGCGCCCTGTTCCAGGACCAGGACCGTGCCGCCCGCCTTGGCCGCATCGCGGGCGGCGGTCAGGCCCGCGATGCCGCCGCCGACCACGACCGTGTCGGCAAAGCCGTAGGCCTGTTCATAGCGGTCCGGATCGGGGTCGGTCGGTGCACGGCCCAGGCCCGCGCTGCGGCGGATGATCGGTTCGAACAGGTGCTTCCAGAAGGGGCGCGGATGGATGAAGGTCTTGTAGTAGAAGCCCGCCGGAAAGACCGGCGACAGCCAGTTGTTCACCGCGCCCACATCGGCATCCAGGCTGGGCCAGCAGTTCTGGCTGCGCGTGACCATGCCGTGGGTCAGGGGCGTGGTGGTGGCGCGCTGGTTTGGTTCGAACCGGCCGCCCTGGCCCAGACCCAGCAGCGCGTTCGGCTCCTCGGCGCCCGAGGCCAGGGGACCGCGCGGGCGGTGATACTTAAAGGACCGGCCCATCAGCATCTGGCCGTTGGCCAGAAGCGCCGAGGCGATGGTGTCGCCGGTCAGCCCGCGCAGGTGGCGGCCGTCAAAGCGGAACGGCACCTGCCAGGCACGGTCGATGCGGCGGCCACCGGCGGGCAGTCGGAAGGGGGGCGTGTGGGTCATTCGGCGATGCCTTCGGCGGGGGTCCAGTCGGGTGTCCAGTCGGGGCGGACCTTGCGGATCGCCTCTACGATCTGGGCAGGGGGATGGGGCGTCTGCGCCCTGTAGGTGCCGAACACCTGCAGCGTGGCGGTGCAGCGCGCGGCCAGGAACCACTTGCCGCAGCCATAGGCATGGCGCCAGCGTTCGAAATGCACGCCCTTGGCGTTCTTGCGCGCGAACAGGTAGCTTTCGAACTCCTCGTCGGTGCCGTTCGGGCCGATGCGGGCCAGGTGCGCCTCTCCGCCGGGATGCAGTTCGGTTTCCTCGGAGTTCACACCGCAATAGGGACAGGTCAGGATCAGCATCGGGCTTCCTTGGGGTGCGAGAGTTGCGGATGCGAAAGGGCACCGCAGCGGCGCAAGCCGGCGGTGCCGTCTGTCCGACATGCCGTCGGACGCAGGCCGGGGGCTGACCGCCCCCGGACCCCCGTGGTCGCGCGGGACGACCGGGCCGTCCCGCGCGTCAGGGCATCAGTTGGCCGGAGCCGGTGTTGCCGGTTCGGCAGGGGCGTCGACGGCCGCGGGGCTGTCGGTCTCGACAGAGACGGCAGGAGCGTCGGCCGTAGGTTCGGCCGCCGGCGTCTCGACGCTGATGTTGGTCGTGTCGCCTTCGACCGGGTCGGTCGTGGCAACGCCGGTCGGTTCGCCTGACATGAAGAAGAACAGCAGTGCAACGACGACGACGATGCCGCCGACGATGAAGTAGAGGCCATTGTTGTTGCGGTCAGCCATGATGAACCCTTTCGGTCGGACCTGTCATGGCAAGGCAATTCGCGGATGGCGTCCGGGGTTCCGTCGCGGGAAAACATCGGCGCGCCCTCGCCTAATGCGCGACGCCGGCGGCGACCGATTCGTCGATGAACCGGCCCTCGCGGAAGCGGTTCAGCCCGAAATCGGCAGCCAGCGGACCCGGCGTTCCCTTGGCGACCAGCTCGGCCATCGCCCAGCCGGAACCAGGGATCGCCTTGAACCCGCCGGTGCCCCACCCGCAGTTCACGAAGATGCCGCCCACCGGGGTCAACGACAGGATCGGGGACCGGTCGCCGGTCATGTCGACGATGCCGCCCCATTGGCGCAGCATCTTCAGGCGGCTGATCATCGGGAAGGTCTCGATCAGGGCGCGGACGGTCTCCTCGACATGCTGCCAGGAGCCGCGCTGCGTGAAGTTGTTGAACCCGTCGGTGCCGCCGCCGATCACCATCTCGCCCTTGTCGGATTGCGACATGTAGCCGTGGACGGTGTTGGCCATCACCACCACGTCCATGCAGGGCTTGATCGGTTCGCTGACCAGCGCCTGCAGCGCGACGCTTTCGATGGGCAGGCGGAACCCGGCCATGGCCGCCAGCTGGCTGGAATGGCCCGCGACCACGATCGCCAGCTTGTCGCAGCCGATGCGCCCCTTGGAGGTATTGACGGCGCGGACCTGGCCGCCCTCGGTCTCGACCCCCGTCACCTCGCAATTCTGGATAATGTGCATGCCCATGTCAGAACAGGCCCGCGCATAGCCCCAGGCCACCGCGTCATGGCGCGCCGTGCCCCCGCGGGCCTGATAAAGGCCGCCCAGCACCGGATAGCGCGGCCCGTCCAGGTTGATGATCGGCACCTTGGCCTTCAACTGCTGGGGGTCTAGCCATTCTGTCTGAACGCCCTGCAGGTTGTTGGCATAGACGGTGCGCATGTAGCCGCGGATCTCGTGCTCGGTCTGGGCCAGCATGATCAGGCCGCGCGGGCTGAACATGATGTTGTAGTTCAGGTCCTGGGACAGGGTCTCGTACAGGCTGCGCGACTTCTCATAAATCGCCGCCGACGGGTCCTGCAGATAGTTCGACCGGATGATGGTCGTGTTGCGACCCGTGTTGCCGCCGCCCAGCCAGCCCTTCTCGATCACCGCGACGTCGGTGATGCCGAAGTTCTTGCCCAAGTAATAGGCCGTCGCCAGCCCGTGCCCGCCCGCACCGACCACGATCACCTTGTAGCGCGATTTCGGTTCCGGGCTGGCCCAGGCCCGCGTCCAGCCCTTGTGCTGACGCAGCGCCTCGCGGGCGATGGCAAAGACGGAATAGCGTCGGGCGCGGGGGGCTTCGGGCATGGTGCCTCTCAGGAAACGGGTTGCCTGCACCATGGCTGCGGCGGGCCCGACCCTCAAGGCGGCTTGCGGCAGATCGCGGCGAAATGCGACATGCGACATTCGGACAGCCCTGTCGCAGCGGGCTTTCGGTCCGCCGCCATCCGCGCTAGGAACGGGGCCAACCGGAGGTGACGCATGTTCTGGATCCTGGCTGCCGCCCTGACGGCCATCACGGCCCTTGCCATCCTGTCGCCCCTGCGGCGGGGCCGCGGGGGTGCCGCCCCTGCCGCGGCCTACGACCTGCGCGTCTATCGCGACCAGCTGGCCGAGGTCGAACGCGACCTGGACCGCGGCGTGATCGGCCCCGACGACGCGCAGCGCCTGCGCGCCGAGATCGGGCGCAAGGTGCTGGACGCCGACCGTCGCGCCGCGCTGTCGGCCCCTGCCGCGCGCA
>NZ_JXYF01000145.1:0-14024 GCF_000967735.1 Paracoccus sp. S4493 | reverse complement strand
GACCAACGGGGGGCAGATCAGGAACAATAACCCCTGCTTCTCGCGCTACATCTTTTATTGCCGGAACCACGAAGGGCTTTTCTTGCTTCACTGTGCCTGCCGTATGGGCAGCGCAAGATCAGCAAGAAAGCGATCCAATGGGCACGAACAGCCAAAATAATGATCCGTCGTCTGAAGTCGCCTCCGCCGTCGAGGAAGCGGACAAGGATGTGGCACGGTCCGCTGCGCGTCATCGCCATCATCCGGTGGTTAAGACGCTCGGCGCGGCTAGTGAGATCGCCGATCAGATCCCCCTGTCGATCGTGTGTGCCGCAATGATCGGGGGAGGCGCGATTGCCGGTCGCCCGCAGGTCACGCAGGCAGGGTTGAAGATGATGACTGCCCATGTTCTTGCAAACTCCGTCAAGCGGATCATCAAGAACAACTTCAAGCGAACCCGCCCGAAGGTCATGATCGAAGAGCAGACCTATGAGTGCGAGGCTGGGGAGAGCGAAGGCGGACACGACACCTCTTTCCCCTCTGGCCATACTGCAGGGGCTGTGGCCGTGGCCACCGTCATGGCGAGGGATCTACCGCAAACGGCTGTGCCGGCCCTGGCAATCGCTGCAATGATTGCGGGCATTCAAGTGCCTCGTGGCAAGCATTATCCCATCGATGTTGCGGCCGGCGCAGTCCTCGGTCTTGCGGCGGCATGTGTTGTCCATGCCTTTTGGCCTGAGAGCCGGGAAACTCGGAAACCGATAGCGGAACATTCGCGATTGGCAGCCCGATAAAAATGCCGCGCTGCCGTGGGAACAGCCACCTAAACACCGGCGTTCCCGCAGGCAATTCCACAATAATCCAACCAACATGCGAGAAAGAACCTGATCATGGCAAAAGCGAAAAAAGCTGCTGACGAGACGTCGACCAAGGCAAATGAAAAAGCGTCGAAGTCGAGCAAGGCTGCAGGTGGAAAAACTGATAAAGCCAGCGCTGAGACACGTGCGAAGCGCTCGCAAACCATCGCGGCCAAAGCGGCCTCCGCCAAAGCGTCCAAGCAGGCCAGCGAGACGAAGGGCTTGGCCGATCTGTTCGAACATGCTCTGGCGGATATGTATTACGCCGAGAAGAAGATCTACAAATCTCTGCCCAAGATGATCAAGGCGGCCAACCACCCGGAGCTGGTCGAGGCGCTGACGCAGCATCGTGAGGAGACCGCCGCCCAGATCGAAGGCCTTGAGGCGATCTTCACGCTCTTGGGCAAGCGGGCCAAGGCCGAGAAATGCGACGCCATCGATGGCATCCTGGAAGAGAGTGAGAGCCTGCTTGAGGACTTCGGAGGGACTGCTGCGGGCGATGCTGCCATCATCTTCAGCTGTCAGGCCGTCGAGCATTACGAGATCACCCGCTACGGCTCGATGAGCGCTTTTGCGGAAGCTCTCGGCATGGATGAGGCGAAGGCGCATCTCGAGACCATCCTGGCCCAGGAGAGCGCAGCGGACAGCAAGCTGACGGAAATCGCCGAAGGTTCGATCAACGAGGCTGCGGCAGACTATGACGAAGACCAGCCTGAAAACGCATAAGGCTCTTCCATCGTAACGATTAAAAAGGGCCCCTCGAGGGGCCCTTTTTTACGTCAGTGCCCGAATGTGTCAGGTGGCAGGACCCTGGAAGCCCGGCGGCGGCACGGCATCGTCCGCGTCAGGGTCGCGCCCATGGGTAAGGTCCAACTTCCTCATGATGGGGGTCACTGTGAGGCCGTGCATGACAATGGACAGCAGCACGACGAGCCCGACGATCGCCCAAAGACGTGCAGCGTGAGTAAGATCGTCAATGTGGTTCAGCCCGTAAGCCAGGTAGTAGAACGAGCCGATCCCTCTTATTCCGAAGAATGAGATAGTGAGGCGCTCGCTGAGCGTGGCTTTCATGCCGCCCAAGCCGATCATTCCGGTCACGGGGCGGATGATCAGGAGAATGAGCAGCGCGCCTGCGACATCGATCGGGCGCAGGGCGCCGAGCAGTCCGTTCGCCAATGCACCGCCGAAGAAGAGGAGCAGGATCATCATCGCGATCCGCTCGACCTGCTCCGTCAGATCATGCATCTCCATATGGAAATCATGGCTTCGATGGGCTTGACGAAATGTCAGCGCGGTCACGAAGACCGAGAGAAACCCGTAGGAGTGGAGGGTTTCCGTGAGGCCATAAGAGATGAACGTCGCCGCAAGCGCGATCAGCCCGTCGCCGGTCTGGGCCAGTTTGCTCTCGGCTGGAATATGGAACGTGATCCAGCCGAAGAGCTTGCCGATCAGGTAGCCGCCAAGAACGCCGACACCGATCTCCCAGAAAACATTGTAGCTGAGCCAGTCCCAGAACCAGGGCTCCTGCGTCACAGCCGCTGCTGACAGGACGATGGCCAAGTGGACAAAGGGGAAGGCCGCACCGTCGTTGACACCTGCTTCCGAGGTCAGCGCGAACCGGACCTCGTCCTCCTCGCCGGACTTCGGCGGACCGACCTGCACATCGGAGGCAAGCACGGGATCAGTCGGTGCCAGGACAGCACCCAGCAGAAGAGCCATCGTCCAAGGCAGGGCAAGCCATGTTCCCGCAAGAAGCGCGATGAGTGCGATCCCCAGAGGGAGGGTGAGGAAGATCAGCCGCCAGGTGATCATCCAGGACCGCAGTCCAAGGACCCGATCGATCTTGAGGCCTGCGCCCATCAGGGCGATGATCACCACGAACTCGGAAAACCGTTCGGCAATCTCGGGGTATTTCAGAGGCGACGGATCGAACCGCAGCCCCGGGACCAACCCCAGCCCGATCCCGATCAGAATGCAGACGATCGGCAGCGACAGCGGCAGGCGGCGAAGCACCAGTGGCAACCACGCCACGAGCGCAATCAGGACCCCAAAACCCATCAGGACCAGGATGTAGGGATCGGGCGGCTCAGACAGTTTTTCAAGCATCGGTTCGCTCTCGTGCTTTTGTTGGGATTTGTCCCACGCTCAAGATCGACCAGATCCACCATTCGTTCGGGCAAAGGAAGAAAATCCTTTGATGATTTTTGTTACAGGAACTTTCCGATCACGGAATGGTTAACGCGCCACTAGACATCGAAGAGCCTCTTAGAAGTCAACAAACAGGACTGTTTATAATTTTCTTCAATGTAAATAGTTTTAACTTTCCAGTTCAGTTTTAGATTTCGCGACGGCGTAGCAACCGCATCCGATTGCTTGAAAGAAAGACAAAAAAATGGCTCAAATTCCGGAAACAGGGTCGGGATATTCCACCACCCGCGATAATTCCGACATTTCCGTCAGCGCGGTAACGCCTGCGGAAGACGCTCGTTCGGTAATGATCAACCAGGTGTCCTGGGGAGCAATCTTTGCTGGTGCGGTCATTGCCGTCTCTGCTCAGGTGGTCCTCAATATGGTTGGTGTCGGCGTTGGTGCTGCCACGCTTGATCCTGGAACCGGCGACAATCCGAGTGCAGGTGCATTCGGGATTGGCGCAGGCATCTGGTTCGCCATCTCGACCATTCTTGCTGCGCTTATCGGTGGTGTTGCTGCCGGTCGTTTGTCGGGCAAACCGAAGCCTTCCACAGCCGGGTGGCATGGCCTGACGGCTTGGGCCGTTTCCACGATCTTCGTGATCTATCTGATCGGCTCCAGCGTCACGAGCCTTGTCGGCGGTGCGGTCAGCACGGTCGGAAACGTTGTGGGGGGCGCTGCCAGCACCGCAGGGTCCGTCGTCGGGTCGGCCATTCCCAATGATCCATTCACGGCGATCGAAGAGCGGATCCGCGGTTCGGTGCCTGCGGATGCCGATCCGGAAGCTGCTCGCGACGCGGCCATTGCGGCAGTCCGTACGGCTCTGACCGGGACCGAGGCTGAAGCCGAACAGGCCAGCCGTCAGGCGGCCCAAGCGCTGTCGCAGGCACAGGGCATTCCCGTTCCTGAAGCTCAGCAGCAGATTGATGAGTATCAGGCGCAGTTCACGGAAGCGGTTGAGACCGCCCAGGCCACTGCAACAGAAGCCGCAGACACGGCAGCCAAGGCTGCGACCCGCGGAGCGCTGCTTGCTGCTATCGTCCTGATCCTCGGCGCGATTGCTGGCTGGTTCGGAGGCCAAATGGGCGTTGTAGACCCGGTCGTGACCGCGCGTCGCCGTCACCTTTGATCACGCTGTCCGATACGAACAGGAACCATCTTCCATGAGCGATCATCCCGTCAAGACTTCTACTTCGCAGACGATCGCCATGGTCGAGGAGCGTGCCAAGATCATCATCAACGATATTGTCACTGGCAAGGTCGTGGTGCGCACATCAACTTCTGCGACCGCACATCAGGCGGTCGTGGACCTTACAAAAGCCGAGACAGTCATTGAACGGCTGGCGGTGAACCGCATGCTGGAGAAGGGGGAAGCAGCTCCCGAACCCCGCTATGAGGGAGACACATATGTGGTCCCCGTCATCGAAGAAGTCGCAGTGACCGAAATCCGCCTTCTGGTGAAGGAGGAGCTTCATATCCGGACCATCACGTCGATCAATTCCAAGAGCATCGACGTTGAGCTGCGCAAACAGACTGCAACCATCGAACGAACCGGTCCCAACGCAATATTCGGGACCCCTACCAGGAGCAGAGAAATGTCTTTCACCGATGATATGTCCACCGAGCGCAATAGCCAGCAGATCACGGCTTTCTTCGACAGCCGGGAAGAGGCCGAGAATGCCGTTCGCCGCATCGAAGGCGAAGGCCTGTCCTCCTCCAAGATCGACATCGTCGCCGGTCGTGATACGACCGCTACGACAACCACGACCGCTCGTGACGAGGATCGTGGCTTCTTCGAAGCACTCGGCGACTTCTTCATGCCCGAGGAAGACAAACATACCTATGCCGAAGGCCTGAACCGCGGTGGATACCTGGTGTCGGTGCAGACGACTGCGGCCAATCGGGATCGGATCATCGACATCCTCGATGACGAGGGCACGATCGACATGGACCAACGCGAGACCGAATGGCGCAATGAGGGCTGGGACGGCGGCGCAGCTGCACTTTCCGCACGCAGCACTACAAACGTCGCACCCGCTGCAGCCTATGACGGGGCCGCTGTGGGCGCCGATGAGGGCACCATCGAGGTCATGAAGGAGAACCTGCGCGTCGGCAAACGGGAAACCGATCATGGCCGCGTCCGGATTCGCTCCTATGTGGTCGAGACCCCTGTCGAGGAGCAGGTCACGCTGCGCGACGAAACCGTCCATGTGACCCGTCGTCCCGTCGATCGGGCTGTGAACGTCGGTGACGGTCTGTTTGCGGAGCGGACTGTCGAAGCGACCGAGCGTCACGAGGAAGCTGTCGTGTCCAAGGAAGCCCGTGTCGTCGAGGAGATCAGCCTTGAGACGGAAGCCAGCGAGCGGACCGAAACGATCCGGGACACGCTGCGCCATACCGAAGTCGAGATCGACGACGAGCGTGTGGCTGGAGACCGCACGGATCGGCCTCTTCGCGATATCTGAGCCATCTGGCTCAATACTTGATCAATGAAAAAGGCGGCATCTTGCCGCCTTTTTCACGACCTGAACTGTAAACTGCTTCTGAACCCGCGTGTATTATTTCACCAGACGCAGAACTACCGCCAACCAACAGCGTTACCTTGTACGATAAACATTATTGCGAGGTTAAAAAATGCGTCTCAAAACAATTCTGTTCTCTGCAGCATTTACAGCGGTCTCCGGTGTGGCATGGGCTCAGACCCCTCCCCCGGCCGGCGATGCGCCGCCGCCGCCTCCCGCTCCCATGGCCCAAGACGGCGATATGCCCCCGCCCGCACCGCACATGATGGGTGGGCGTATGGGGCATGGCGAACCCAAATCGCCTCAGGCAGGGTTTCATATCCAGACCGGTGACGAGACAGGTCTGAAAGTGGAATGTGGCGATCTGCCGATGGCCGAGTGCATTCAGGCAGCTCAGCCGCTCATCGACATGACTTCGAACTGATCTCATAGAACTTGTGAGGTCCTGCATGTCAGATGCGGGACCTTTTTTTCATGACGTGCTGTTAAGTGTACTTGACCATATAGGTCAGAATTCCATCCAGGAACAACTTTCGCTGATACTTCGAAATGCGATTGGTCGCTAAGAATTCAAAAAGAGCTTCTTTGCCTGAAACCGGTGCAGCCATCGACCACCCACCAAACCGTCGATTCAGAGACGGGCCTGAGGATAGGATTTCTAAGTTGCTGTGTTTCTTGTCAGCAAGGATCAGGTTCATGATCATGTCCAGATCTTGTGACGGACCTTCAATCCATTGGTAAAAGACGCCATCTTCCAGATGAAGGCAGCCGGTGATGTTGAAATCGGCATTTCTTGATCTTGCCAATGCGTAGATGTTTGTCAGCTCCGGATCGTTGGGTTTTATGAGAGTGATGCTACGGTAGAGGTAGCGGCAGAGCATTTTCAAGACCGTCCCTGTAGCGTGATTTTTCCCGGTAGAAATTAGTCCGGCATAAAGGCTGATTTTTTAATTTGCCCCTGGTGAGTAAATCGTTCCGTAATGCAAATCAAAATCTTCGTTCAGGCAGGGAGCCTCTGATTGCTCATTATTTTTGTCAAGAACAAAGGATTGAGTCATTCTCCGAACGATAAAGATTGAAACAGAGAAGGTCGATAGCAGCATGACGTCACCCAACCCTACATTTCGTTATCCGGTCGTGATTATGCCCCAGGACATCGATCACATGGGTCATGTGAACAATGCTGTCTACCTTCATTGGGTGCAGGAGGCCATTGTAGCCTACTGGAGACGCCGTTCGTCCGCGCAAGCCCATTCCGAACTGCTCTGGGTCGCTCTCAAGCATGAAATCATCTACCGCCTGCCATTGTTCATCGATGATGTTGCCGAAGCGTTCGTGACCGCAAACAACACCCGCGCATCACGCGCGTCCTTCACCACCCTTTTCCGACGCGGAGATGATCTGATCGTGGAAGCCCGCAGTACGTGGTGCTGCGTCGATGCCGAAACCCGACGCCCGCGCCGGATCAGCCCCGAGATTGCACAGCTATTTCTAGGCTAAAGTGGGGAACAGTAATTCCACGAAGGTTTGGATCCGTAACGTGATTGCAAAACGGACCTGTTCTTAATTTCGCCCTTTCCGGAACCCGTGGGGCAAGAACAATCTTTCATATCATGATGACGTCTGGTGATCTGGGTCCATCAGCAGAGGATCCTGAAACACGCGATCGGAGAGGCCAATGAAGAACCCTTTTTTGAGCATGTGGCTCAGCAGTGCCAACCGGGCCCTCGGCATCGGTCGCGGTGCAGCAGCGGCAGAGATGCGTCGCCAACAAAATGCCCTTACGAAAGCGGCGTTTCCGGCGGTCGGAGCGAAAAAGGCGGCAGGATCGAAGAAATCGACCGCATCAAAGCGCAAGGCGAAATAGCGCTTCTGGTTGTGCATTCACTGTAATCGCTCTCGCCGTGCTGCGCCGGAGGGCAAGTTTGGTATTCACCAATTGTGGGTATGACATTGGTGGTGCCGACTTATGGAGCGACTATTAATCGTCAGGCGCAGACTCGATGCGACATTATCGGCGCAGCACTGATAGTGATCTTAATGTTTGACCCTATTCTTCTGAAGTGACTGCGGGCGCTTGCGGATTACTACGAGCAGTTCTTCCGGCCCATTGTCCTGTTGAAAAAGGCCCCGTAATAGCGGGGCCTTTACAAAAGTGCATGATGGTTGAATTAGGCCTTGGACAATGAGGTTGTGCCAGACTGGTCAGATTCACTGGTCGTCTTCGTTTTACTAGGCTTCCCTGGCACCTCCGCATTAGAGGCGGTCTTGTCGTTGCCCTCTTCGGTCAGCTCCTCTTTGGCAGCAGAAACGACTTGGGACGCTGCAGACTTAGCCTCATCCATTCCCGCAGAAACTGCTTTGCCGATCCGGCCTTTTTCTTCCTGGTAGACCTTTTCAGCTTCGTCAAAGAGCTGTTCACGATAGTCGCCCAGCAATTCATCCTCGCGCCTGGTGCCGGGCAGCATCGCGCCCAGTGCCGCCCCGCCAAGCAGGGCTAGTGCTCCGAACAAAAGAGGTTCGTTATCGTAGTTGCGAGCGATTTTTCTGTTGGCCTGTGCCATCTGTCGACTGACAGCGTCGCTGGCGTCGAGTGCTTTTCGACGGGCTGCCTCGATCCTCCGACGGGCCTCCTCACTCATGTCTTCAGTGCCTTCACTGAGACGATCACGCAGATGGAGAGCTTTGTCTTTTGCGGAATCGATCATGCCGTGTTCCTTACCGGATCCAATAGATCGATCGGAAGTTGCGTCCACGTTTCGATCTGTTTCTTGTTTGTCATCTGATGCCCATGCCGGGCGCGAGAATGGCGGTCTGCTTTTGTATGGCTGGGCTGGTTTCGATGCCATGGCGGCATAGTGCTCGTTCCGGTCCGATCGATTATGAGACGGTTGACCAAAGCTGTGAACCGGATCATGCCCGCGCCCAAAAATCATCCAGGCCAGCCCAATGCCAGTTAGGCCCAACGCTATAGGATTTGCGCGCGCAGCATCGCTTGCTGCCTCCGCCCAGTCTGCTCCATTCTTGCGGACGGATCCAGTCAGGCGCCGCGACAATCCGTCCAGAGACAGTTCGCCCTGTAGATCGTCGAGCGTCCGCCGCAGCGCTTCGCGGTCCTTTTCGATCTCACGCTCAATCTGGTCAGGGTTGTTGAGGTCATGCGTCATGATAAGCTTCCTTTACCGCGCTGGCATCCCGCTGGACATTCTCGACAGTCCTGGTGGGCATGAGGTTTTCTGGCTTCAGATCGGCCAAACCCTTGCGGAGCAGAGCATATGCCAAGATCGCCAGAACGATGCCGACGATCACCGCGCTCCAGACTGGCCCCAATGCAGTTTCGGCGAGAGCAGCGACCAAGGCAACGGTGAGCACGTTCAACGTCACGATGCCCAGAACTGCCGCAGCCAGAACCATTCCTACCCCTGCTCCCGCACGGCTCAGGTTCTGACGCAATTCGGCCTTCGCGAGAGAGACTTCCTTACGAACCAGATCGCCGGAAATGCGCAAAGCGTCCGCAGCCAGCGAAGCAGGGTTCTGTGAGCGGATGGGATCAGGCATGAGAACCTCCATTGCCGCGCTCATCTGAAGAGGGAAGCGGAGGGGTCAATGTCGGCCGGTCTGCACCAGTGGAAACACTTTTTTGCTCGCCGCTTTTTATCGGACTGACGCGGACACGGTTCTTGGATGGGCTGGGCCGCGACTTGTCTGAGCCTGCAATCCCTTTTTTCTCGCTGAAACCCGAGGATGTCGTGGAGCCTGCCCGGAGAAAACGAGCGGCGGCAAAGCCGGCCAGGGCCGATAGGCCAAGAAACGCACCCGGCTGACGGCGTGCAAAATTGCGCACTTCGTCAATCATTTCCCTCGGGTCGGTTTCATTCAGGCTGTCTGCAATGCTGCTGACGCTCTCGGCCGCACGGTCGAACATTGTGGCGATGCTCGAGTTCGGATCGATCTCGGATCCCGCTTTCCGAAGACCGGCGGCCACACTTTCAGCGCGTTCGGCAATCCCGGAGCGGAGGTCCTTCTCATAGCGCTTGGCCTCGTCCTTGACGCTGCCAGCGAGGCGCGAGGCCTGCTCGGTCGCCTCTGACTTTATGCTTTCTGTCGTGGAATTTCCTGAAGACTTGGTGCGCGGATCTTCGTCGGCCATCATTGTTCTCCCTTGATTTTAGTCACCAGGGCGGGTGCATTGGTCCGTGCACTATCCCCGTTATTGAGAGCCCAACCTGCAAGCCATGCGGTCGTTCCAATAAAGCTGTTAAAACTGGTCGCTGTTGGCAAAGCAGGTCTCGGATGCCGCCGTCAGGGGGATAAACAGCTGCCAAATTTTCTTAGAGGTAAAAGGACAGTGGATAAGCTGCAGCCCAATGGCAGCGCAATTTTTTAAACCGTCGCGTATTATTGGATCCGGCTCATACGGTGCATTTCCGCGATGACGCGCCGTTCGTCATAAGGCTTGCCAAAAAACACGCAATCAACCGGCAGCTTCATCCTGCCAACTTCCATCTTTCCTGATGTTACGATGATGTGGATAGGCGGCCAACGCTCTCGAATGAATGCGGCAAGCTTGAGACCATCCACGCCGCGCGGCATATCGACATCGGTAAAGACGATGCGAATATCATGGCGTGATTCCAGTATTCTGATCGCATCGGTCGCATCGGTCGCACCGATGGGATCGAAACCGGCCTCTTCGACCATGTCGAGTGCCGCCATTCGAAGGATCGGTTCATCTTCTATAACCAGCACTGGCTGGCGGTTTGAGGGAGCATACTGGGCCATGGGATTTCTTTGCTTCAGGGCTGCTGCATCTGGGTCAGCGGGGCCTCCATCGAAGCGATCAGCCCCGAGTGCTTGTAACAAAGTTCAACGCCGCCGGTTCCAATCAATCCCATGCTGATCAGTCTCGATCCGAACCCTTTGCCGGATGGCTGAAGAACAGGGGGTCCGCCGGCTTCAGCCCAGTTCACGCGCAACATGTCTTCTTCAACACCCTTCTCTACGCTCCAAGAGATTGTCACCCGCCCATCGGGAACGGACAATGCGCCATACTTGACCGCATTTGTCGCCAACTCATGCAGCAGAAGGGACAGCGATAATGTGGCCCGTGGTCCGATTTGCAATGGCGGTCCGCTCAGGTGAAACCGTCCCGCTTGATCGAACGCTGCCAGTGTTGCCGTGGCAACGTCGTTCAAGGCAGCGGAGGCCCATCGCGTCTTCAGCAGCGCATCATTGGCGCGAGACAGTGCCCCGATGCGTTGCGTCAGCGCAGTCACGGCGCCCCGTTCGGAAACCTCCCGAAGCGTTTGAGTAGCAATGGCCTGGACGATCGCCAGCGTGTTTTTCATCCGGTGGCTAAGCTCTTCGTTCAGGATATGCTGCTCCTGTTCGGCACGAGCCCGTGCAATCGCTCCATGCGTCCGGTCCCCGACCTGCCTTACAAAGTCGATTTCCTCCGGAGTCCACTGTCGCACCTGGGCATTCAGGACGAAGATGACCGTGTCGAGAGCGCCGCGTACCATGATCGGCAAGTTCAAAAGGGCGCTGGAATGCACCTTTTTGAGGCCATCAGCCTGGCTCGCCGTTCGGGGATCTGCTTCAACATCTGGAATAACGACGGTCTCACCGCGTTTCAAATCTTCGACATATGAGCCGAATGATCTGAAGTGGTGAGACCCAACCACGCTGACGCCGTCGGCTTCGCACCAGTCGACAGACACGTTAATCGTCTCAGTTTCCAGATCGACCCTCCCAAAGCCGATGCAGCTTCCACCGATGGCTTGGGCCATGCATTCCGCCGCCGCGCGGGCAATGTCGTCCGCATCGGTCAGATCGCGGAGCTGTTCGCTGAGATCTCCGAGAGCGGCAATGCGCTTGGTCTGGCGGATATGCTCCGTGACGTCCGAGCCTTCGACGAAGATGCCGGTCACGGCCCCATTTTCGTCCCGCGTGGGCTGACATACGAAATCGACATACCGCTCATCTGTCGGGGTATGGGGGTCGCTCTGAATTGCATAACGCGCACCCCGCTGTGTAAATGGTTTTCCTGACCGATATGCCTCGTCGAGCAGGTCTACATACCCTTGCTTTGCAGCATCAGGCAGGGCTTCAGCAAAAGCCTTGCCGATGAGCTCTCGGGCTCCAACCAGTCGGAAGTAGGCAGGGTTAACCAGATCAAACACATGGTCAGGGCCCCTCAGCTGCGCCATGAAGCTTGGCGCCTGATCGAACATGGCAGACAGTTCCAGATGCTCGTGTTCCGCCATCTGACGGTGCTGTTCGGCCTGACGGAGAAGATCGTCGCGGCTGGCGATAAGGCGTCGCATCTCCAGAAGGTTCATGACCTGTCGGGCAAGAGCCCTTAGGTCATCGGCCTGAGCATCGGTCAATCCTTCAGGGCGTGCGACGTGGTCGATGACGCAGATGGTCCCAAGCGTCAGGCCCTCCGGAGTGACCAGGGGCGCTCCGGCGTAAAAGCGCAGGTTTGGTTCACCCAGAACCAGCGGGTTTGATCGGGTTCGGGCATCCATGGTCAGGTCGGGGATGATCAAAAGGTCTTTGTGCCCAATGGCATGTTTGCAGACCGACTGCCCGAGCGGTGTCTCGCAAGGCTCGAAGCCGATACGGGCCTTGAACCATTGCCGGTCGGCATCTACCAGGCTGACCAGTGCAACTGGGGTATTACAGAGCCGCGTGGCGAGGCGGACGATGTCGTCGAACCCTACTTCCGGTGCGGTGTCGAGGATACCGTATGCATGCAACGCAGCGAGACAATCAGTCTCGTTCACGACATCATTCGCGTCTGTAATTGCTGTCTTGCGAGGCAACTCACATATCCGTGTATAGATGATCTACCCTCGCGTTAGCGGATATCCCGGCCTTTGTCAGCAGACCTTGTCAGGCGGCTTGGATAAGCCGGTCACCGCCGAACTGTCTTTCAACGCCATATAGAGAGCAGACTTGCTCACCTTCACGCGGGCGGCGGCTTCGCGCACATTGAGGCCTGACGCGATCAGCTGTCTGGCGCGTGCGATTTTTTCGGGTGAAAGAGCAATGGGGCGCCCTCCTTTTCGTCCTCTTGCGGCGGCGGCTTTCAGTCCTGCCCCGGTTCGCTCCCGGATCAGGTCCCGCTCGAATTGACCGAGCGCCCCAAACAGATGAAAGACAAGTCGCCCGGTCGGAGTGGTGGTATCGACAGTCTCGGTCAGGGACCGGAAGTTCACTCCTCTGCTTTCGAGTTCAGTCACGGTTTGCAGTAGATGGGTCATTGACCGGCCGAGCCGGTCAAGCTTCCAGACGACAAGCGTGTCCCCTTCCCGGAGGAAAGAGAGTGCCGCACCCAGACCAGGGCGATCCGTGTTGGCACCCGACACCCCCCGGTCCTCAAAAATGCGGGTCACGCCAGCAGCCTTCAGTGCGTCAATCTGAAGG
The DNA here is from genome assembly GCF_000967735.1 of Paracoccus sp. S4493. NCBI lineage: Bacteria > Pseudomonadati > Pseudomonadota > Alphaproteobacteria > Rhodobacterales > Paracoccaceae > Paracoccus > Paracoccus sp. S4493. Next base: position 1,045 of record NZ_JXYF01000145.1, on the reverse strand, counting down.
GCCAGATCCTGATCGGAGGTTGAGACGCGCGCGTATCCGATAAGTGGCATCTGTTTTCCATGGTAAGGACCGGTTTGGGCGACCGATCATCTACAGATGTCCACAAACCCGTCCAAATATCAAGTTGTCCAATTACTCACCGAACGGAAGTTTTTGGACAGCTCAAGCACGAGTCCGCAAAACGTCCGTTTGTTGGACAGGGACAACACACTTTTTTCGATATCAGAGTCTTCTTTTTGACATCATTGGAGAGGGTGATATCATGTCCTGAAAAGTGCCATCTTAGGAAAGAGGCTGCCATGGGAAACATGATGATCCGGAACCTACCCGACGAGGTTCATAACCATCTCCGGGAACAGGCGTCGAGCAACCGGCGCAGCCTTGAAGCCGAGGCCCGTGCCATCCTGGTCAACGCTTACGTTGCACGACACACGGGTGGCTTTGGGCAGAAGCTGCGGGCTCGATTCCAGGACATGGGCGTGATCGGTGATGAGTTAAGCCGACCGCGCGATAAGGCTGTTGGCGACGCTGCCGACTTCTCATGATCATCCTCGACACGAATGTCTTGTCCGAGATCCAAAGGCCTGTTCCCAACCCAAACGTCATGGCTTGGCTTGACGTGCAGGAGCCGGGCAATCTTTATGTGACTGCCATCACGGCAGAAGAACTGCTGTTCGGGGCATTCATCCTCCCCGCTGGCGACCGGAAGACCCGACTTGTCAGTGCTATCGAAGCAATGCTCGAAAATGACTTCGGTGGCCGTATCCTTCCCTATGATGGCACGGCATCGATCTTCTATGCCATGCGTGTCTCAAGGGCGCGGGAGCGTGGAGTAAGCATAGGTCATGCGGACGGACAGATCGGGGCCATTGTCGCGGCACAGAAGATCGCCAGTATTGCGACACGCGACACCGGACCTTTTCAGGCAATGGGTGTCGAAGTCATCAATCCATGGGAATATCAGCCGTAGTTTCAGGCTTAGCTTGTTGTGGACTTTACTGAAGCAGGTGTGGTTGAGACCTATCATAAGCCCACATTCCCCAAG
>NZ_JXYF01000144.1:0-10549 GCF_000967735.1 Paracoccus sp. S4493 | reverse complement strand
GACGCGCGCGTCGAGCCGCGTCAGGACCCGCGTCCCGACCTGTCCGAGGAGAACGCACCGCAGTTCCTGCAGCAGCCCAGCCTGCCCGAGGTGATGCCTGCCACTGAGGACGACGGCGGCGCCGCCGTCCGCACGCCCGAGGCGGAAGCCCCGGCCAAGCCCGCACGGACCCGCGTCTCTCGTCCCCGCGCGCCGCGTGCCGTGTCCGAGGACGGGACGCCCGCGCCGACCCGCAGCCGCCGCAAGCCCGTGGCCGAGGCCGAGCGTCCGGCTCCTGTCCGCCCCGAGGGCGATCAAGACTGATCCGGGCGGATCATCGGAGGAATGGGAGAGGGCGCGCCAGATCGGCGCGCCCTTTGTCGTAAAGATCCCATGAAGGGCGTCATTTTGGGCGTCCGCCGTCGATGCGGGGCCAATGGCGCGGGATCAGCCCTGCCGGGCCGCCTGAAGCGCGCGAGCCAGGGCGCAGAAGCGTTCCAGCTCGATTTCCTCGGCGCGGGCGGTGGGGGGGATGCCGACGCTGTCCAGCAGCGCCTCGATCTGGGGGTGCAGGCCTTTCAGGCTGGCGCGCAGCATCTTGCGGCGCTGGTTGAACCCGGCCCCCGTGATCTGTGACAGGATCGCCGCATCGGCGGGGAAGCGCGGCTGGGGCAGGGCGGTCAGGTGGACGACCGCGGAATGGACCTTGGGCGCGGGCACGAAGGCCTCGGGCGGCAGGGACATCACGATCTGCGCGTCCGCCCGCCACTGCGCCAGCAGCGCCAACCGGCCATAGGCCTTGGAGCCGGGGCGGGCCACGATGCGTTCGGCCACCTCGCGCTGGAACATCAGCGTCAGCGATTGCCAGAAGGGTGGCCAGTCCCGGGGCGTCAGCCAGCGGATCAGCAGTTCGGTTCCCACGTTGTAGGGCAGGTTCGCGGCCACGCGGATCGGCGGTGTCAGGTGTGCCAGCGGGTCGATCTGCAGCGCGTCGCCGGTGATGACCGTCAGGCGGCCGGGGTAGGCGTCGGCGATCTGTTCCAACGCAGGCAGGGCGCGGGGGTCCTTTTCGATGGCCAGCACGTGTCGCGCGCCGCAGGCCAGCAGGCCGCGGGTCAGACCGCCGGGGCCGGGACCGACCTCGAGGACGTCGCATCCGGTCAGGTCGCCCGCCTGCCGCGCGATCTTGTGCGTCAGGTTCAGGTCCAGGAGGAAGTTCTGGCCCAGCTGCTTTTTCGCGCGCAGGTCATGGGTCGCGATCACCTCGCGCAGGGGGGGCAGGTTGTCGATCATCGCGAGGTCCTGGGGGCGGGGGCGCGCCAATGGGTATTTGGGCAAAGGAGAAACCTCATGCCCGGCTGTCCGCCATGGAGCGCGCCAGACGCAGCGCGGCGATGGTCGAGGAAGGATCGGCCAGCCCCTTGCCCGCGATGTCGAAGGCGGTGCCGTGATCGGGCGAGGTGCGGATGAACGGCAGGCCGAGCGTCACGTTCACCCCGCCGTCGAAATCCAGCGTCTTGATGGGGATCAGGCCCTGGTCGTGATAGCAGGCGACGGCCGCGTCATAGCGCGCCCGCGCGGGGGCGTGGAACAGCGTGTCCGCCGGATGGGGGCCGGTGACGTGCATGCCCTGATCGCGCAGACGTGCGATCAGGGGGGCGATCATGTCGCGGTCCTGGGTGCCCATCATGCCGCTTTCGCCCGCATGGGGGTTCAGCCCCGCAACCGCGATGCGCGGGGTGGTCAGGCCGAAATCGCGGATCATCGCGGCATGGGTCAGGCGGATCGCCTGTTCCAGTGCCTGTTCGGTCAGGGCTGTGGGCACGTCGGCCAGGGGGATGTGGATCGTCGCGGGCACCACACGGCAGGGTGGCGTCACCGTGGTCGAGGCCAGCATCATCGCCACCGGCACGTCGCCCGCCAGTTGCGCCAGGAATTCGGTATGGCCCGGGAAAGCGAAGCCCGCGCCGCGGATCAGGGCCTCCTTGCTGATGGGGGCGGTGCAGATCGCGGCCACGCGGCCCGCCATCGCCAGATCGACGGCGCGGGCGATGACCGCGACGACATCGGCCGCATGGGCAGGGTCGGGGCGGCCGGGCGTGGCGGGGCCTGCGAAGTCATGGCGCAGCACCGGCAGGTGGCCGGGCGGAACGGCATCGTCGGGGTCCGCGACCGGGGTCCAGGCGGCAGTCGGAGGCAGGTGGCGCGGATCGCCCATCCAGACCAGGTCCACGCCCGCGGCCAGCGCCAGCGGCGCCAGTTCGGGGCCGATGCCCGCGGGTTCGCCGCAGGTCAGCAGGATGCGCGCCATCAGGGCCGCCGGATGATCGCGTCGGCCCGCAGATCGGCCAGCAGCCCTTCGGCGGCGGTGTTGATCTTGGCGTTGAACAGCCGGTCGCGGACGGCCTCGCGCGAGGGGATGCCCTGGACTTCGGGCTGGGGGATCGCGGCCTCGACCCCGTCATCGGGCAGGGCGGTGGTGGCCACCTGGGCCTGGGCGGCCAGCGCGGGCTGGCGCGAGCACAGCATCACCAGATCGGCCCCCGCGCCCGACGGGACCACCCCGGCCTCGTTCGCGTCCAATGAGGCCAGGCGCGCGCCGATCATCTGCGGGATCGCGCCCTGGGACACGGTCTGGCGCTGGATCTGGGCGGCGGCCTCGGGGCCTGCCTGGACGTAAAGGTCGTCGCAGCTGGTGGCCCGCGCGGCCAAGCTGGCCGCATCGGTGACCGAGGCCAGCCGCAGGGTCATGTAGTCCAGCACCTGTTCCCGCGCGCCCGGGCGCAGCGTGCCTTGGGCGTCGCGCAGGAAGAACAGGACCACCGCGCCTTCGACCGGTAGGGGCGGCGTGGTCTGGCCGGGCTGCAGGCCGGCGATGATCGGACGCAGGCTGGGCGGAAGGTTGTCCAGCGCCAGCAGTTCCAGCCGCCCGCCCGCCTCGGCCGAGGGGGTCGCCGAATACTGCCGCGCGGCTTCGGCGAACTGGGCCTCGGTCGGGCGCGAGGCGGCGATGCGTTCGGCCAGCTGCAGGGCCTGCGCCTCCTGTCCCGGAGGGGCGGGGATGATCAGCTCCGACAGCAGGACGCGGTCGATGATCGGCGTCTCGATCACGCGCTGCAGCTCCTGGTCGACCTCGGCGTCGGTGACGTTGACGCGGGGCAGCAGGCGGGCGCGCACGACGTCGCGCCAGACGGTGCCCGCCTCGACGAAATCGCGGAACACGCCTTCCTCGATGCCGGCGCGTTCCAGCTGGGCAATGAAGCCCGCCGCGTCCAGACCCGCGCGGCCTGCGAATTCCTCCAGCCCGGCCTGCAGCCCCTCGGGGGTGATCTCGACGCCGATCTGGCGGGCGGCCTGGATGCGCAGGCGGTCGTCGACCAGCGCCCGTTCGGCGGCGGCGGCACTGGCGTCGGGGGCGCCGATCACCTGCATGAACCGCATCCGCTGATCGACCTCATAGCGGGTGACGGCGCTGTCGTTCACATAGACGACGGGCGCGAACAGGTTCTGCGCCGCCGCCGGCGCCACGGCGCCCGTGGCGATCATCGCCGCCAGGGCGATACCCGAAAGAAATTGCCGCATGTCTGCCCTCATCTGGTCCTTGGCCCGCAGGTTAGCGCATGCAGTTGCGGCGCGCCACCGTGCCGGGGCCGTCTTCTTGTGCGCCGAACCCGCCAAGGCGGACCGACAGGTCGAAGCTGGTTTCCGCGCGCAGCAGGTCGCTGCTGCTGAAGCGCCGCGACAGGCCGCTTTCCAGCGTGATGCATTCGTTGCGATAGGCCACGCGCAAGGCCGCGCGCTGTGCCCGGTCGGCGGCGAAATCATACCGCGTCTCGGCCTCGCCCCACCAGCCGTCCGCGATCTGCCATCCGACATTGGCGGCCAGTTCGCTGGCGTTGACGACGCGGCCCTCGTCCTCGTCGCGGTCGATCCAGATATAGCCGGCCGACAGGTTCAGGTCCGGGCGCAGCCAGCCCACCCGCAGTTCATTGCGCGAGATGCGCGCCGAATCGTCGAACAGCGCGCGGTTGGCCACGGCCAGCCCGCCGCCATTGTCGAAGTTCGCGGCCAGCAGCCAATCCGAGCTGCGCCCGCCCAGGGGGCTGTCGGCGGCAAAGTTGTCGGCATCGCGTGCGCGCAGCACGCGCCCCCCGGTCACCCCGATCGACCAGCCGGTCGGATCGATCCGCGTCCAGGTGGCGCCGATATTGGCGCGCAGCCCGGTCTCGCGCACGTCCCAGCCCGGAAAGCGGTTGTCGGAGAACAGGTTGCCCTCGTCGAACTCGATCAGGCGGCTGTCCTCGTTCGGGATGTCCTGGTCGCGGCCGCGCGGCGAATAGATGACCTGGACCACCGGCTCGACGATATGGGTGGCGCCGCCCGTGCCGCCGGCCAGGGGCCAGCGCAGTTCGACCCCGACCTGCGGATCGACGCGGGTCACGACGTCGTCGAACTGGTCGTCCTGCGCGATGCGGTACAGATCCGCGTCCAGCCCGGCCAGGGCGGCCGCGACGATCCCGCCGGGCAGGATCTGGTTGCGCCGCCAGTCCAGGCCCACGGACGCGCGCGCCACGTCGCGACCGACCAGGTCGCTGTCCGACGGGCGGCGATGGGCATGGGCCGACCATTCCAGCAGCGCCTCGCCGCCGATCAGGCGTGGCGTCAGGCGGCGCATCCAGATGGCGTCGGCCACCTGCGCCGGAGAGGTCGCGTTGTCCTCGTCCTCGCGCAGGGTCTCATAGTTGCCGACGCGGCCCCAGAACAGTTTGTCGCGGCGCACGCGTTCGACGCTGACGCCGCTCCACAGGCGGTCGGCATCGGTGACGCCGTAATCCAGCAGATAGGCGCGGTCGCTGGCATGCTGGACCTGCAGGGCCAGGCGATAGTCGCGCGGCAGCAGGAACTGGGCTGCGCCGAACAGATAGCCGCGCGTCTCGCCCGGGCGCAGGTCGTCGCGGCTGATCGCGCCGTTCCATTCCGTGGCCCCGGTGGTGAAGGCCTGGCGATAGCGCAGCTCCAGCGTGCGGGTGCGGCTTTCGCTGACATAGGGGGTGACGGTCAGGTCGGTGCTGTCGCCCAGGGTCTGGAAATACGGCAGCTTGACCCCGAACCCCAGGCCCGATGTCGTGCGGATCTCGGGGCGCAGAAAGCCCGAGCGGCGTTCCACCGACGGGTCGGGCGCGGTCACACGGAAGGGCACATAGGCCAGCGGCACACCGAAGGCGCGCAGCTGCGGGCGGTCGAAGGTGATCAGCCGCGTGTCGGCGTCGTGGATGATGCTGCGGGCGCGGATCTCCCACAGGGGCGTCGGATCGGTCGCGCAGATCTGGCAGCTGGAGGCCACGACATTGTCCAGCTGGCTGATCCGTCCGTCCTCGCGCCGCTCCAGCCGGGTCGAGGCCAGCTGCAGTTCGCGAGCCAGCACCAGCCGCGCGCCCAGGACGATGCCGTCCTGCAGTTCGCTGTCCAGCTGGGCGCTGTCGGCGATCAGGATGGCGTCGGTCTCGGGGTCGGCGGCGCCGGGGCGGGACAGGTGGATCGGCCCCTCGATGGTCAGATCGCCGCTGTCGCCGTCGACGACGATCCGATCGGCGACCAGCCGGGCGCCCTGGTGCCAGACCACGACGCCGCCGGACGCGGTCAGGGTCTGGTCGCCCGCGACGTCGATCCGGTCGGCCAGCAGCGTGGCGGCCCCGGACTGCGGATCGCGCGGCCCGCCGCCGGGCAGGGTCACGTCGGCATCGGGTCCCACCACCATCGGGTTCTGGGGCGAGGGGGTGCGGTCGGCCACGGGCGCGCTGCCCAGGGCCACCGATTCGGGCGCCAGGGCCGTCACGCCGCTGTCGGCGGACATGCTGCCCGGCATGCCCGTCAGCGGCTGCACGCCCATGCCGTCATCGGCATCGAACATCGACTGGGCGGCCAGCGGACCGGACAGCGCGATCAGCGCCACCCCCGCCCGCAGCAGGCCCCGGCTTACCATGCGCGCGCTCATCCGTCCTCCCGTCTCAGGATCAGCCCCAGGGCCAGCATCGCGCCGACCAGGGGCGGCGTCCAGGCCGCCATCGCGGGCGGGATCTGCCCGTTATCCCCCAGAACTTGCGCCAGGTTGCGCAGAAAGAACAGCGCGATCCCCGCGCCGAACGCCATCAGCACGGCACCGCCGGTGTTGCGGCCCCGCACATGCTGCATGGTGAAGGCCGCGGCGATCAGCACCATCGCGGCCATCAGGAACGGGCGTGCCAGTTCGGTCTGGAACCAGACCTTGTGCCGGGCGGCGGAAAAGCCCGCGCGTTCCAGCCCGGCGATGAACTGCGGCAGCTGCCAGACCGGCACCGATTCGGGACGACCGAACCCCTCGCGGATGCGCTGGGCGGTCAGGTCCGACGCCAGTGTCATCGCGGCGCTGCGGGTCACGGCCGCCTGCGGATTGGGCTGATCCAGGGGAAAGTCGCTGACATCGCGCAGGTCCCAGGCCCCGGGGGTCAGCCGCGCCTCTCGGGCCTCGATGCGGCGGATCGGACCGGCCTCGGCGCCGAAGACCAGGAAGCTGGCGTCATACAGGGTCACGGCATCGGGGCTGGCGCGGCTGGCGCGGATCACGATCTGGCCGGCCTCCTCCCCGCCCTGCTGGACGGCCTGCCGCAACCATACGGCGCTGTCGCCCAGGCTGACGGTCTGGCTGCCGGCGCGGTCGATCTCGGCCACGGCGTCGTCGTAAAGCGAGCCGGTGGCGGCGACCAGCGGGTTCAGCAGGCCAACGGTCAGCGCCCCCAGCACGATCGCGGTGGCCACCGGGGCGCGCACCACGCGCAGCGCGGACCGGCCCGATGCGCGGATCGCCACCATTTCCGAACTGCGGGCCAGGCCCAGGAACAGCGTGATCCCGGCCAGCACCGTCATCAGCGGCAGGATGGAATAGAAACTGCCGGCGATGTTCAGCCCGGCCAGCCGCGCCGCCCCGCCCAGGCCGATGTCGCGGCCCGAAAAGCGGCGGATGATCTCGATCATGTCGATCAGGAACAGGATCAGCAGGAACACCCCCGCGATCATCATGAAGGCGCGCAGGAAGCGGCGCGCGACGTAAAGGGCCAGGATCATCGGGCGACCTCGCGTGGTCCGCGCGGCCGGGCGGCCAGCCACAGGAAGGACAGGCACAGCCCCGCGCCCAGGACGGCGGGCAGATACAGGAGTGGCCACAGCGCAGCATCGCGGCCAACCTGGTTCGCAGCCGCGTTGGTCAGGAACTGCACCGCGATCAGCGACAGGGTGGCCCAGCCCACCTGCCGCCACACCCCGAACCGCGAGACCCCGCCGATCAGCAGCGTGGCAAAGCCCAGCATCGCGGCGATCGGCGACAGCAGCGGCTGGGCCAGCCGCTCATGCGCCTCGCGCTGCGCGTCGGCGGCGGTCGCGCCGGTGGCCTCCAGGACGGCCGGGTCGGCCTGCAGCAGCGCCAGCGTGCCGAAATCGCGCAGGTCGCGGCCCCGGCTGCCGCCGCCCGCGAACATCGCCCCCACGTCATAGCTGAACTCGTCGAAACGGGTCACCGACAGGACCGGGCCGTCGGGGCCGGGGCGCAGGTTCTGCGCCATGCCCTCCAGCAGGATCAGGACCGGGCCGGTATCGTTCCGGACGACCAGCGCCTCCTGCGCGGTATAGGTGACCTGGTCGGCGGGATCGCGCGAATCCTCGATGAACAGGTCCAGCAGGCGACCGTCGCCCGCCACGTCGCGGATGAACAGCGTGACCCCGCGCGCCGGGTACTGGAAGCTGCCGGGGCGCAGGAACTGCGCGGTCACGTTTTCGGCAATCTCGGCGCTGCGGTCGGCCAGGCGGGCGCGGGCCATGGGCACCAGCCCGTGAACCAGCACCGCCACCATCACGCCGACGAAGACGCCAAAGATCAGCACCGGCCGCGCCAGCCGCCACGGCCCCAGGCCCGCCGACTGCATCGCGACCAGTTCGGATTCGCCGGCCAGGCGGTTGGTGCCATAGGCGGTCGCCGCGAATGCCGCCACCGGCAGCACGACCGAGATGACCAGCGGCAGCGTCAGCGCCGTGAACTCCAGAACCACAAGGGCGGTCTGGCCGTCGTTCAGCAGATCGTCGAACAGGCTGACCGCCCGGTTGATCCAGTAGACGGAGACCAGCACCAGAGCAAAGAACCCGAACAGCGTCAGCAGCTGTCCCAGGATGTATCGGTCGATGCGCGGCATGGATGGTCCTTGGCGTGACGTTCCGTCCTGCTTAGCGGCAAGGGCGGCTCTGGAAAAGGGCCGGGCGGGGGTCTAGGGTCGGCGCAACCAGACGTGAGGACCGTTTTGCAATGACCCAACCTGTCGAAATCAACTTCACCGAGGTCGCGCTGGACAAGCTGGCCGATCACAAGGGCCGCGTGGCCCTGATCATGACCGACGCGTCCAAGCTGCCGGGCAAGCTGCCCCGCGTGATCCGCGATGCGGCGACCCGGGCCCTGGCCTCCAAGGCGGGGCGCGCGCTCAAGTCCGGGCAGGCGCTGGAGCTGGCCTTTCCCGCGGGCATGGCCGCCGACGCGCTGATCCTGGTCATGCTGCCCAATTCCGCCACCCAGGCCGAGGCACGCCGCGCCGGGGCCGCCCTGGGCGCCAAGCTGGGCACCGGGCACACGCTGGTTCTGGCGGGCAGCCACAAGCAGGCCGGACAGATCGCCTTCGGGCTGGCGCTGCGCGGCTATGATTTCTCGGTCTACAAGACCAAGCCCGCGACGCCGGACGCCGCCCCGGCCCAGGCCGAAGGGCTGATCCCGGAACAGCAGGCCGGACAGGACGACGCCGTCCTGGGCGACGCGCAGGCGACCGAGGCCCCCGACAGCGCCGATGCGCCCATCGGCGACAAGGCCCGCGTCACCGTGATGGTCAAGGACCCCGAGGCATTGGCGAAATCCGCCCAGGACGCCGCCGCGGTGGCCGAGGGCGTGTTCTTCACCCGCGACCTGGTCAACGAACCCGCCAACGTCCTGACCACCACCGATTTCGCCGACCGCCTGCTGGCCATGCAGGAGATCGGCCTGGACGTCGAGGTCCTGGACGAGGACCAGCTGGCCAAGCTGGGCATGCGCGCCCTGCTGGCCGTGGGCCAGGGCAGCGAATCGCCCTCCAAGGTCGTGGTGATGCGCTGGAACGGCGGCGGCGACGAGGCGCCGCTGGCGCTGGTCGGCAAGGGCGTCGTCTTCGACACCGGCGGCATCTCGATCAAGCCGGGCGCCGGCATGGAGGAGATGACCATGGACATGGGCGGCGCGGGCGTCGTCGCGGGCACCATGCGCGCCCTGGCGCTGCGCCGCGCCAAGGCCAATGTCGTGGGCCTGGTCGGCCTGGTCGAGAACATGCCCGACGGGCGCGCCTATCGTCCCGGCGACATCCTGAAGTCGATGAAGGGCGACACGATCGAGGTCGTGAACACCGACGCCGAGGGCCGCCTGGTGCTGGCCGACGTCCTCTGGTACGCGCAGGAAACCTATCGCCCCCGTGCCATGATCGACCTGGCGACCCTGACCGGTGCGGTCATCATCGCGCTTGGCCATGACAATGCGGGCGTCTTCTCGAACGACGACATGCTGGCGGGCCAGATCCTGTCGGCCGCCAAGGCGGAGGGAGAGGGCGCATGGCGCCTGCCCCTGGGCGCGGCCTATGACGGGCTGATCAACTGCCGCCTGGCGGACATGAAGAACTCGGGCGGGCGCGCGGCGGGTTCGATCACCGCGGCGCAGTTCCTGCAGCGCTTCGTCAAGGAGGGCCAGCCCTGGGCGCATATCGACATCGCGGGCGTGGCCCTGCCGCCGGGTGGCACCGACCTGGCGCCCAAGGGCGCGTCGGGCTGGGGCGTGATGACGCTGGATCGCCTGGTGCGCGACGGCTTCGAGGACGCGTGAGCCCCGCGACGTCTGCGGTGCACGTCTCGTGCACCGCCTGCGCACGCCCCGGACGCCCGCGATCGTCGGCGTCCGGGGCGACGGCACCCCTTGCCGGCGGGCGCGCCGCCATCGCCGGGGTGCTGCGCTGACATGGGCAAGGCGCTGTTCTATCACCTGACCCGGTCCCCGGCCGAGGCGCTGCTGCCGGTCCTGTTGACCAAGGCGCTGTCCGCGGGTTGGCGGGTCGAACTGTCGGCCCCCGACCCGGATCGCCTGGACCGGCTGGACCAGCAGCTGTGGCAGGGCGACGGCTTCCTGCCGCACGGCCTGTCCGGCGGACCCCATGACGCGCGACAGCCGATCCTGCTGACCCTGCCCGATCAGCCCGCCGCCAACGACCCGTCCTGCCTGATGGCGCTGGACGGTGCCCCAGTTGCGCCCGATCGCGCACAGGCCGTGCAGCGGACCTGCATCCTGTTCGACGGGGGCGACGCGCAGGCGCTGGAACGCGCCCGCGCACAATGGCGCGAGCTGACCGCCGCGGGCGTCGAGGCGGAATACTGGTCCGAAGAATCGGGCAAGTGGGAACGCAAGCGCTAGGGCAGGACGGTCATGTCCGGGTGCCGGCCTTCCGGGGGGTCAGGGGGGCTGGCAGCCCCCCTGCCACCGTCCGCG
>NZ_JXYF01000143.1:0-11909 GCF_000967735.1 Paracoccus sp. S4493 | reverse complement strand
CGTCCGCGCCCGGTGGCCGGGGTCGTGGCCGCGCTGGCGGCGCTGGCCGGCGCGCCGGTCCATGATGCGCAGGGGGGCGATCTGGTGCGGCTGCATCTGGGCGGGCGCATCCTGCGCGCCAACCTGACGCCCGATGCGCGGGCGGGGCTGGCGCCCTGGGGCTGGGATCAGGACGACGCGCCGGATTTGCAGGCGGGCGCGGGCCGTCCTAAACCATGGGCATGATGCAACCGACCGACCCTTCCGACCGAATCGTCCGGCGCAAGCTGTCCGACCAAGTGTTCGACCGCCTGCGCGACATGATCGCCAGCGGAGAGCTGACGCCCGGCGCGCCGCTGCCGTCAGAACGCGACCTGATGGAGCGTTTCGGCACCGGCCGCCCCGCCGTGCGCGAGGCGCTGCAGCACCTGCACACCATGGGCCTGATCACCATCAGTCACGGCGAGCGAAGCCGCGTGAACGCGCTGAGCGCGGACAGCGTCCTCAGCCGCGTGGACGACGTGGCGCGGATGCTGTTGTCGTCGGAACCCGACCAGCTGGACCACCTGAAGCAGGCGCGGCGGATGTTCGAATGCGGGCTGGTGCGCATGGCCGCCCAGACCGCGACAGAGGCCGATGTGGCCGACCTGCGCGACCTGATCGCCGCGCAGCGCGACTGTCTGGGCGATGCCGCGCGCTTTGTCACCCAGGACATGGCGTTCCATGCGCGCATCGCGGCGATCTCGGGCAATCCGATCCTGATTGCCACTAGCCAATCGATGCTGCGCTGGCTGTTTCAGTATCACGGCGTCCTGCTGCATTGGTCGGGCAACGAACAGGTCACCCTGCGCGAGCACGAGGCCATCACCGATCTGATCGCCGCGCATGATCCGGACGGCGCGGTGGCCGCGATGCAGGCGCATCTGGACCGCTCGGTGGGTCTTTACGCGCATCAGAACGCCCAGGGGTGAGCGGGACGCCCATCCTGCTGTTGGGGGCGGGGCATGCCAATCTGCTGGCGCTGCCGCCGCTGCGGGCGGCGCTGCCGGAGGCGGCCGTTCTGCTGGTCGACATGACCGAACAGGCGACCTATTCGGGCATGTATCCCGGCTTGATCGCGGGCCATTACCACGCCGACCAGCTGAGCGTCGGGCTGGTGGATTTCGCCGCGCGGCACGGGGCGAGTTTTCTGCGCGCGCGTATCACCGGGATCGACCCGGTCGCGCGCCAGGTCACGGCCGTGCAGCCTTGCGGCACGGCGCAGCGTCTGGATTATTCCCAGGCCGCGCTGGATGTGGGCAGCCACGGCGTCATGCCCGAAATCGCGGGGTTTCGTGACCACGCGCGCGCCGTCAAGCCGCTGCGCGCAGATCTGCCGTTGCCCGACCGGGGCCTGCCGTCGGTCGTGATCGGCGGCGGCGTGGCGGGGGCCGAGATCGCGCTTGCCCTGTCCCATCGCCAGCGCGCGCCCGTCACTTTGGTCGAGACCGGGCCCCGCATCGCCGCAGCTTTGACGCCACGCGCCCGGACCCTGCTGCGCCGCGCACTGGAGAGGGCAGGGGTCGCGATCCTGACGGAGGCGCGCGTGCATTGGGTCGCGGCCGATCACGTGGTGCTGGCCGATGGACGGCGGATCGACAGCGCCCTGACCCTGGGCATCGCCGGCGCGCGTGCGCCGGACTGGTTGGCGCGCGATCTGCCGGTGGACGAGGCGGGCTTTGTCCGCGTGGGGGCGTGCCTGCAGGTGCCGGGCCATCCCGACCTGTTCGCGGCCGGCGACTGCGCCTTCATGACCCACGCCCCGCGCCCAAAGGCCGGTGTCTTTGCCGTGCGTCAGGCGCCCGTGCTGGCGGCGAACCTTGCCGCGCGGCATCTGGGCCGCCCCTGCCGGGCGTTCCGGCCGCAGCGCGACTATCTGAAGATCATCTCGCTTGGCGGGCAGGAGGCGCTGGCCCAGTGGCACGGCATCGTCCTGCAGGGCCGTTGGCTGTGGCGGATCAAGGACCGGATCGACCGTAAATTCATGGCCCGCCTGAAGGGCTAGCCCGTCGACGGCCGTCGGGATCGATCGATTTGGTCACGTTCGACGGCGGCCCGGTAACGGATCGGAAACCTGTGGCTGCTATCCCGGCGGGACAGACCTCTTTCCCGACCAACCCCCAAGAGAGGGGCAAGCATGCCGTTCCGTTCCATCTCCATCCGCGCCAAGCTGGCCCTGTCCGCCGCCGCGCTGACCGCCTTTGCCATCGTCGCCGTGATCGCGCTGACGACAAGCCTGATGACGCGCGATTCGGCTCGCGAATCCGAGGCGCATGCCAGCGCGCTGATGACCGGCTATGCCGCGACCATCGCGCAGGAGGTCGGCAGCGTCATCGACACTGTCCGCACCGGCGTCGCCGGGATCGAGGGGGCGATCGCCGACGATCCCGCAAATCGCGATGCGCTGGCCTCTATCGTCACCACGATCCTGCGCACGCGGCCCGATCTGGTCGGGATGACGCTGGCGCTGGAACCCGACGCGCTTGGGCCGGACGGTGCCCATCTGGGCAGCCCCTATGCGGATGCCGCCGGGCGGTTCGTGCCGTATTTCTTCTACGCCCCTGACGGAAGCATCGGCATCGAACAGTTGGACATGCGCCCCGAGGCCGGGACCGACAGCTGGTACGACCGGCCGCTGCGCGAGGATCGTAGCCTGATCACGCCGCCCTATCTGTACCCGGTGAACGGCGCCGAGGTCCTGATGACCACCGTCAGCGGCGTGGTCCGCGACGGCACGCGGCCGGTGGGCGTGCTGACCGGCGACGTATCGCTGGACCGGCTGTCGGCGCGGATCGAGGAGCTGCGTCCCTTTGGCGACGGTCGCGTGCGGCTGGTCAGCTCCGGGGGGCTGTGGATCGCGCATGAGGACCGCGCGCTGCTGGGCCAGCCGGTGCAGGCTGCGGACCAGGCGCTGATGGCGGCGGGACCGATGCACTACGCCGAGGTGGACGGGCAACAGTCGATGGTCCTGACAGGGTCTGTCGCCTTTCCCGGCATGGACGAAAGCTGGACCCTGATGATGCATGTGCCGCGCGCGACCGTGATGGCGCATGTCACTCAGACGCGCGACCGGGCGGTGCTGACCGCGGCGCTGATGCTGCTGGGAACGCTGGTCGTCGTCTGGTTCGGCGCGCAGATCATCTCTCGTCCGATCGAGGGGATGACGGCGGCGATGACCCGTCTGGCGGATGGTGATCTGGAGACGCCGGTCCCCCATGCCGGCCGCGGCGACGAGATCGGGGCGATGGCCGGGGCGATGCAGGTGTTCCGCGACCGGGCGCTGACTGCCCGGCGTCTGGAGGCCGAGGCCGAGGCCGCGCGCGACGCCCGCGACCGCGACGCCCGCGCCGAGGCCGAGCGTCAGGCCCGCGTCGTGCGCGAGATCGGCACCGGGCTGGACCGGCTGGCGGCTGGCGATATGACGCATCAGATCGCCAGCCCCGCGCATGATCCCTTTCCGCAAGGCTATGATTCGCTGCGCCTGGCGTTCAATGGTGTCGTGGGCGGGCTGTCGGACACGATCCGACGCATCACCGACGTCGCCAACCAGGTGCGCGGCGGCGCGGACGAGATCAACATGGCCGCCGGAGAGCTGTCCAGCCGCGCCGAGACCCAAGCCGCCACGCTGGAACAGTCCGCCGCGGCCCTGAACCAGATGAACGAGAGCCTGCGCCAGACCGCCGAACGCGCCCGAGAGGCGGAGCGCGCCAGCGGCCAGAACCGCGACATCGCCCGGACCAGCGCGGCCGTCGTGGCCGATGCGGTCACCGCCATGCAGGGCATCCAGCGGTCGTCGGAACAGATCACCCGCATCATCGGCGTCATCGACGACATCGCGTTCCAGACCAACCTGTTGGCCCTGAACGCGGGCGTCGAGGCTGCTCGGGCCGGAGAGGCGGGTCGCGGCTTTGCAGTCGTGGCCTCCGAGGTGCGGGGCCTTGCGCAGCGCGCGGCGGAATCCGCGCGCGAGGTACGTGGCCTGATCTCGCAAAGCGCGGCGCAGGTCAGGACCGGGTCCGATCTTGTGGGCCGGACGGGCGACAGCCTGGGGGTCATCCTGCAGAAGGCGTCGGACGTGTCCGAACAGATCGCGGCCATCGCCCTGGCCACCGCCGAACAGTCCATCGGCCTGTCCGAGATCAACAGCGGCGTGAACCAGTTGGACCAGGTGACCCAGCAGAATGCCGCGGTGGCGGAACAGGCGACGGCGGCGTCCATGTCGCTGCGCCAGCAGGCCCAGGTCCTGTCGACCGAGATGGGGGCATTTACCGTGACCGATCAGGCACCGCCCGCCCAACGCCCGTCTCTTGCACCGGACTTTGCGGTCGAGGCGCGCCCGATCCGGGTCGCGGCCCCGGCCGGTCGAGGGCAGATGCTGGAGTTCTAATGCCGTGCGACGCCGCCCGCATAAGCGCATGCTTGTGCGGGCGGGCGATTCGTGGTACGCGCCGACCTGCGGACCGGGCCCCTCTGGCAGCATGATCGTCACGATCGGCTGCGATGTCGGACCGCATCGAGCGTGCTCGGTGCATCGGTGGCCCTTCCGTCGTCCCTTGCCCCGCACATTTTCAGTCTTGCGAGGGCATCGTGGAACTTCTTCTAAGCGAATTCTTGGGCAAGCCCATCTGGATGTGGCTGCTTTTCATGGGGCTGGTCATCGCCCTGCTGGTCTTCGACCTGGGGGTCCTGAACAAGGACGACCATGAGATCGGGATCGCCGAAAGCCTCAAGCTGTCGGCCATGTACATCACCTTGGGCATCGCCTTTTCGGGCTTCATCTACTGGACGATGGGCGGGGAGGCCACGGCGCAGTACCTGACCGCGTTCATCGTCGAGAAGACATTGGCGATGGACAACATCTTCGTCATCGCGCTGATCTTCAGCTTTTTCGCGATTCCGCGCGAATACCAGCACCGCGTGCTGTTCTGGGGCATCTTGGGCGTGATTCTGCTGCGCGGCATCATGATCGGCCTGGGCGCGACCATCGTCGAGAACTATCACTGGGTCCTGTACCTGTTCGCGGCCTTCCTGATCTTCACCGGCATCAAGATGCTGTTTGCCAGCGACGATCACACGGACATGGCCGACAACAAGGCGCTGAACTGGCTGCGCCGCCGCATGCGCGTCACGGACGAGCTTCACGGCCATGCGTTTACAGTCAAGATTCCCGATCCCAAGACCGGCAAGCTGGTCCGCTGGGCCACGCCCCTGCTGCTGGCGCTGATCGTGATCGAGATCGCGGACCTCGTCTTCGCCGTCGATTCGGTTCCCGCGGTGTTCACCATCACCACGGACCCGTACCTAGTCTACACCTCGAACATCTTCGCGATCCTGGGCCTGCGGGCGCTGTACTTCGCGCTGGCCGCGATCCTGCACCGCTTCGCCTATCTGAAATACGCGCTGTCGATCCTGCTGATCTTCATCGGTTCCAAGATCTTCATCGCGGACCTGATGGGCTGGGAGAAGTTCCCGCCGTCCTGGTCGCTTGGGATCACGTTCTTCATCCTGACGGTGGGCGTGGTCGTGTCGCTGGCCAAGACCCGCGGCCAGTCTCCCGAACCGCTGCCCTTCGGCGAGAACCGGAACTGACCCGGACCATCTGCTTTTCGCGTCGGCGCCCGAAAGGCCGCCGGCGCAAGTTCCGCTGTTCCCATAGCGTGATGACGAAACATTCCGAACGCGCACAGTGACCTGTCTTGGACGCAGAGAAGGCGCGCATGGGTGATCGTACCATGTAGTCTAATCGTCAAGATTACCGAGCCGGGAGAAAATTTCATCCCGCCGTCATTAGGCAGTAATTTCAGATCGCCTTTAATCGATCGCATCGGTTCCGAGCATGATGATCGGCTTCGTCCCTAGTCCAGGCTTCATTCTCGGCGTCAAAGTAAGTCGTACTCCAGACGCAATCGGACGATATCCGAGTTCCGACAAGTCAGTGTCCTCTCGCGCGTCCGTAGCTGGACGCCAGCAAGACCGCGGAGTGAATATGGATGCTGCGGCACAATTCTATGATAACCGGTGACGGCATCATGGCATAAGACACGTTTCCAGCGGCGCTTTTTCCTGTTCCGCTTTTTATAAATTCAGCCCTTCTGTCGGTTTTGCGGGGGAGGGGAGGAACGCGCGGACCATGCAGAGATTTGCTGGTTAGGCCTACAGAGCATGCTATCCAAAAAAGTGATATGCATGCATGTCGCGTCGTTAGGACGGCTACGCTGCCATGGTCTCCGTGCAACTGATTAGTCTCGCCTCGACAAGAACGTGGATGCTTTCTCCGCCGAGAGGCGTAGGAATGAAGGCATCCGTTGATCGTTCACCACCGTACTTTTACGCAGGTCAATCCAACGAAAGCGGCTGACTGGCTGCATACTGTCGGCCCGAATGACGGCAGGGCCCTCTGGCAGGTTTGTCACGACGTGAGACGACGCCGGAGGTCGTGTTCCGCCGCTTTACCAAGAACACAATTACAACTGCCATAACGTCCGTTTGTCAGGGCAGCATACTGTCTCAACATTATCAACGCACGACCGAGAAATCTTGTCGTGATCATCACGTTGAGCAACGATCCTCCTGTAAAACTGCGCTTAGGCCGTAGTACCGTGGCTGGACGGAACTGGCTATCCGTCAATGGGTCACCTCAGCGAACCCATGCGTGAGATTAGCATCAGCAACAATCCAGACCCGGAATTCAGATGATGACTTGCTTTTCTGCAGCGCAAGAATCCGCGCAGGGCGCCCAGGAATCATCGCTATGATGTCTTGCAAAAGCATCCGCGGAACGGCGTGTTGCATAGATATGCGACTGCTGGCACGGGCGGCACCAGTCATCGTCGTTCAACCATGGACCGTTCAATAACCGCGACTGTGCCCAAGGAATTCCCGGCGCGAGGTCAGGATCTTCTGTGGCGCTGGTATCGGCACCGACCCACGCATCTGTCAGCGCTCGCCGGATCGCCGGGCTTGGGTAGGTAGAGACCGACGGGGAGCGCGGGTCGGTGCAGTCCTTACAGCTGCGCCAGAACGGCCGTGGTGATGGCGTCGGTGGTGTCGCGGCCGGGGCGGGTGCCGATGCCGCGACCGGTGGCGGCCTCCAGTGCGGTCATGATGCGGGCGGCGGGGGCCGTCTGGCCCAGGTGGTCCAGCATCATCGCCGCCGACCAGAACGCCGCCATCGGGTTGGCGATGCCCTGATCCGCGATGTCGGGGGCCGAGCCGTGGACGGGCTCGAACATCGACGGGTTGCGGCGCGTCGGGTCGATGTTGGCCGAGGCCGCAAAGCCCAGGCCCCCTTGGATGGCCGCGCCCAGATCCGTCAGGATGTCGCCGAAGAGGTTCGAGGCGACCACAACGTCCAAGCTCTCGGGCGCCATGACCATCCGTGCGCACATCGCGTCGATGTGGTAGCGGGTGACAGCGACGTCCGGGTATTCGGCGGCCAGTTCGTCGGTGACCTCGTCCCAGAAGACCATGCTGTGGCGCTGCGCGTTGGATTTCGTGACCGAGGCCAGCCTGCCCCGCCGCGCCTGCGCCTGTTCGAAGCCGAAGCGCAGGATGCGTTCCACGCCCGCGCGGGTGAAGATCGAGGTCTCGACCGCGACCTCGTCCGGGGTGCCCTGGTGGACGCGGCCGCCAGCGCCGGAATATTCGCCCTCGGTGTTCTCGCGGATGCAGAGAATGTCGAAATCGCGGGTCTTCAGCGGACCCTCGACGCCGGGCAGCAGGCGGTGCGGGCGGATGTTGGCGTATTGGACGAAGGCCTTGCGGATGGGCAGCAGCAGCCCGTGCAGCGACACGGCATCGGGCACGCGGGCCGGCCAGCCCACGGCGCCCAGGAAGATGGCGTCGAAGCCGCGCAAGGTCTCGATCCCGTCCTCGGGCATCATGCGGCCGTGCTGCAGGTAATGATCGCAGGACCAGGGAAAGCTCTCGGTCGCGATGTCGGCGCCGCTGGCCTCCATGACGCGCAGGGCGGCCTCGGTCACGGGAATGCCGATGCCGTCTCCGGGGATCAGGGCGATGCGGTGGGTCATGGAAGGCTCCTCAGATTTCATTCGGCACGGTCTTGTGTTGGCCACGTTCGCGACAGGCCGTGCAGCCCGGATCGCTGTCGATGCCCGGTTACCCGCAGTCCCCGGCCGGCAGAGCATGATCGCACCAGCGACCATCGCGGTTGATCCGGATCGTGCCTGTCCGGAGCCGCCGCATGGCCGGTGACGGGGCGCGTGTAAAGTGCCGGCGCAGGGACCCTAGGTCGGATAGGCCGACAGGTCCATGGCCTGACCCGCGTTGTCAAAGCTGCACGGTGTCGAAAGCCCTCGTCCAGATGAAGTGCCAGTCAGGTGCCGCGTTCGACCGGAATGCCCGGGACGCCGAGATGTCCGGGGCGGTACATCCTGGATTGCCCGACCACCGCCTGAGCGGAGCACCGCGCGTGGACTCCGCAGTCATCGTCACGGAAAGCGATGGGCGGGGCGGCACTGTCACGTATGGCATCCGGTGGAGGGAGTACTGGGCACGAGCAGCAAGCAGGAAGCAAGTGCCGGTCGATCACACGACCCCGCGGGTGGGCAATGCTTTTGAGATCACACACTTCAAGATGCAGCGACGATCGACTGGCCTGCCGCCACTGCCCCATTTCAGAATAGGGCGTTTTTCGCGAAATACACGCGTGCGGGGCGACTGATCCGGTTGGTCCCATGATTTTTAGGCAGCCATGGCAGCGCCGGGCGGGGACGGGGTTCGACGGCCCGTCTGCGAGGGCCGTTGCACGCGTATTGCGTCCCGCGGTGGCCGGGGGCTGCGCGCCCCCGGACCCCCCGTGGGCGCACGGTTACGCCACTGGTTCCGTATGAACCGCATCGTTTTGGACATTCTTGCATTCGACCGGTCTGCGGACGGACGACGCGATGCAAGATATTGTGCACTTCAAGGTTAGGGCAGGAGCACATCGTGACATCTGGAACCGGTGCCGACATGACGGCGCCCGAAAGCGAGGGGGGTGCGTTGAGCGCGCTTTTGCCGGCGCTGGCGCTGGCGCTGGCGGGGCTGGTCGCGCTGGCGGGCCAT
This sequence comes from Paracoccus sp. S4493, assembly GCF_000967735.1. Taxonomy (NCBI): domain Bacteria; kingdom Pseudomonadati; phylum Pseudomonadota; class Alphaproteobacteria; order Rhodobacterales; family Paracoccaceae; genus Paracoccus; species Paracoccus sp. S4493. The sequence continues at coordinate 2,825 of NZ_JXYF01000143.1, read as the reverse complement.
GCATTGACCCGCCCGGGCGCGCCGGGACAGTTCCTTGTCATGACCCGTCCCGGCCTGCATCGGGCGCAGGTTCTGGACCTGGTCCATGCCGCCGGGGGCGGGGTGATCGCCTTTGGCGCGCTGCCCGGCCTGTCGGTCGTGCTGTCGGGCGACGACGGGTTCGAGGACCGCGTCCGCCAGCGGGGCGCATGGCTGGTGCTGCCCGCGCCGGGATCTTTGGGATGCGTCGCGTCGGACGCGGAGGGGGCACGATGAACGTCGAACTGAACGCGCTGCGGGCGCGCTATGGCCGGATGCTGGTCACGCTGTTCTGGGCGCATGTCCCGGTGATCGGCCTGGCCGCGGCGTGGGTGGGCAGCATGTCACCGCTTACGGCGATGGCGCTGGCCGGGGGGCTTGCCGCGCTTTATCACCTGCTGTGGAGGCTGCGCCGCACTCGGCCGGTGACGCGCAACATCGCCGCCGTGGCCCTGGTGGGCGAGCCTGCGCTGTTCCTGCTGGCGTTCGAGGGGCACGCCTGGCAGATGGACATGCACATGTACTTCTATGCCGTGCTGGCGCTGAACCTGGCATGGTTCGACCGGTCGGCCCTGATCATGTCGGCAGCGGCGATCACCGTGCATCATCTGGTGCTGTTCTATCTGCTGCCGAATGCCGTGTTCTCGACCGACGGCGACGTGGCGCGGGTGCTGTTGCACGGGGCCATCGTGGCATTTCAGACCGCGGTTCTGGTCTGGGTCAGCGACAAGGTCGTCCAGTCCTTCGACCGCATCGGCAAAATGAGCGACGAGATCGTGGCAAAAAGCGCCGCGCTGGAGGAACGCACCCGCGAGGCCGAGGAGGCGAACCGCACCAAGAGCATGTTCCTGGCCAACATGAGCCACGAGATCCGCACCCCCATCAACGCCATCCTGGGCTTTTGCCACCTGGTCCAGCGAACCACGCTGGAACCGCGCCAGCGCGAGCATGTCAGCCGGATCAGCACCGCGGGGGGCGTCCTGCTGCGCCTGATCAACGACCTGCTGGATTTTTCCAAGAACGAGGCGGGGGCGCTGACCCTGGAGGCGCGGCCCTTCGACCTGCGTTCGGCGATGTCATGCCAGGTCCAGATGGTAGCCGACACCATGGCCGCCCGCCGCCTGACCTTGCGCCAGGAGATCGACGAACGCCTGCCCGAGATGCTGGTCGGGGATGAGCTGCGCCTGAACCAGGTGCTGCTGAACCTGTTGAGCAACGCGACCAAGTTCAGCGAGGATGGAGAGATCGTGCTGACCGCCCGCCTGGTCGAACGGCAGGACGACCAGGCCCGGGTCGAGATCTCGGTCAGCGATTGCGGCATCGGCATGACGCCCGACCAGGTGGGCCGGCTGTTCACGCCGTTCACGCAGGCCGACAGCTCGACCACGCGGCGGTTCGGGGGGACGGGGCTGGGGCTGGCGATCTGCAAGCAGATCGTCCAGCAAATGGACGGCTGGATCCGCGCGGAGAGCGTGCCGGGGCAGGGCAGCCGGTTCACCTTCTCGCTGTGCCTGGGGATCGGACAGGTGGACGCCGCCGAGGCGATCCTGCCCTGCAGCGCGATCCGCGCCCTGCGCATCCTGATCGCGGATGACAGCCCCATCGCGCTGAAGATGCTGGAGGCGATCTTTGCCCGCTGGCAGATCCGGGTGATCCTGGCGCCCTCGGGCCGCGCGGCGCTGGACATGGTGCAGGCGGCGGATCAGCGGGGGCATCCCTATGACCTGGTGATCCTGGACTGGAAGATGCCTGATCTGGACGGGCTGCAGACGCTGCGCGCGCTGCGGCGGGTGGTTCTGCGGCGGATGCCCGCCACGATGGTGATGACCGCGCACGGCGTCGACGCCGTCATGGCCGAGGCCGGCGGAGAGACGATCGACCTGTTCCTGGCCAAGCCCATCAACGCGCGCAACCTACTGGATGCGCTCAAGCAGCTGCCCGGGCTGGCCGAACGCCATGTCCCCGAGGTCGCGCCCGACCTGCCCGCCGCCCCCCTTCTGCCCGAGGCGATGCGCGGTCAACGCGTGCTGCTGGTCGAGGACAATCCGATCAACCAGGAGATCGCGGTCGCGCTTTTGGGCGATGCGGGCCTGCTGGTCGATTGCGCCGAGAATGGGCTTGTCGCATGCCGGATGGTCGAAGCCGGTGCGGCGGGCTATGCCGCCGTGCTGATGGACATGCAGATGCCGGAGATGGACGGGCTGACCGCCACGCGGCAGATCCGCCTGACGCACACGGCCGAGGCCCTGCCCATCATCGCGCTGACCGCGCATGCCTATGACGACGAACGCCGCGCCTGCATGCAGGCGGGGATGTGCGATCACGTGACCAAGCCCGTCGATCCCGCGCGCCTGATCGCGGTGCTGGCACGCCACATGCGGATCGTGCCCACCGCCGCCGCCCCGGCCCCGCGGGCCGAGGGGGTTGGCGCCGCGGACCTGCCCGACCACCTGCCGCCCTTCGACATCCCCGCCGCGCTGGCGCGGGTGAACGGCAAGCGGCCGCTGCTGCGCCGCCTGATCCTGTCCTTTGCCGAGGGGAACCGCGATGCTGTCGCGCAGATCGCGCAGCTGATCGCCGACGGACGACGACAGGACGCGCATCGCGCCGCCCATACCCTGAAGGGGGTCGCGGCCTCGCTGGAGCTGCCCCGGATCGCGGCCCTTGCCGGGCAGATCGAGGCGTCTCTGCAGGCCGATGACACGATCGGCATCGACGCGCTGTTGGCGCAGCTGTCCGGCCCGCTGGCTGCGGCGATCGCCGCCGCCGACAGCCTGACGGCGGCGGCGGGCACGCCCCACGCGGCC
>NZ_JXYF01000142.1:0-280 GCF_000967735.1 Paracoccus sp. S4493 | reverse complement strand
GCCCTGTGCCAGCTTGCGCCAGTCCTCCAGCGTGGGTTTTGTCATGATCCATCCTTTCCTGCCGACGGTCCTGCCCTATATTCAAGACATGACGAGGTGCCGATGAAGTTGAAATTTATGATATTCGTGATGGCGCTTGCGGCGATGGGCCCCGCGCGCGACGCGCCCCCGCCGGATGGCGCCGCCGTCCGGACACCGGACGGGGCGGCGACCGCGACGCAGCCGCGCGACACGGTGCCGCAACGCAACCCCGCCCGTCTGCCGCCGGTCGCGCAGCGGG
>NZ_JXYF01000141.1:0-1147 GCF_000967735.1 Paracoccus sp. S4493 | reverse complement strand
GCCGCGGGGCAGCAGGGCGTGTCGGTGGCCTTCGATCTGGCCACCCACAGGGGCTATGACAGTGACCATCCGCGGGTCGAGGGCGATGTGGGCAAGGCCGGCGTCGCCATCGATTCGGTCGAGGACATGAAGATCCTGTTCGACGGCATCCCGTTGGACCGCGTTTCGGTGTCGATGACCATGAACGGCGCGGTCATCCCGATCCTCGCGAACTTCATCGTCACCGGAGAGGAGCAGGGCCATTCCCGTGCCGTGCTGTCGGGGACCATCCAGAACGACATCCTCAAGGAGTTCATGGTCCGTAACACCTATATCTATCCGCCCGAACCCAGTATGCGGATCATCGCGGACATCATCGAATACACCTCGGCCGAGATGCCCAAGTTCAACTCGATCTCGATCTCGGGCTATCACATGCAGGAGGCCGGGGCGAACCTGGTCCAGGAGCTGGCCTATACCCTGGCCGACGGACGCGAATATGTGCGCGCGGCGATCGCGGCGGGCATGGACGTCGATGCCTTCGCGGGACGGTTGTCGTTCTTCTTTGCCATCGGCATGAACTTCTTCATGGAGATCGCCAAGCTGCGCGCGGCGCGTCTGCTGTGGCACCGGATCATGTCGGAATTTGAGCCCAAGAAACAGGGCAGCCTGATGCTGCGAACGCATTGCCAGACGTCCGGCGTGTCCCTGCAGGAGCAGGACCCCTACAACAACGTCATCCGCACCGCCTATGAGGCGATGTCGGCGGCGCTTGGCGGCACGCAGTCGCTGCACACGAACGCGCTGGACGAGGCGATCGCCCTGCCTACGGATTTCAGCGCCCGTATCGCGCGGAACACCCAGCTGATCCTGCAGGAGGAGACGGGCATCACCCATGTCGTCGATCCACTGGCGGGCAGCTATTACATCGAGAGCCTGACGGCGGAACTGGCGGAAAAGGCCTGGGCGCTGATCGAGGAGGTCGAGGAGATGGGCGGCATGACCAAGGCCGTGGCCAGCGGCATGCCCAAGCTGCGCATCGAGGAGACGGCGGCCCGGCGTCAGGCCCTGATCGACCGGGGCGAGGACGTGATCGTCGGCGTCAACAAGTACCGCAAGGAGGCCGAGGATCCGATCGATATCCTGGACATCGACAACGTCGCCGTCC
>NZ_JXYF01000140.1:0-1245 GCF_000967735.1 Paracoccus sp. S4493 | reverse complement strand
AGGGCCGCCAGCTGCGGCTTGTCCAGATCGGCGATCAGCGCAGGCTTCAGGCGCGTCAGGATCGACAGCAGGTCGGGGATCTGGACAGGTGCCCTGCCCTTGGCCGAAGTCGTCCGTGGGGTAACTGCCTGCATGTCCCCTGCCCGATTATCGATGCAGGACCAAGTATATCGACATGACCGCGCAGGAACAGAGGTTTTCGTCAGGTCAACCAAGGTCCCCGCACGCGGCGGTGGCGGATCAAGTGTGCCATCACTGGTTACAGTCTACGAGGTACCACACTCTCGACCCGCATCACCGGTCTATTGGACAGTTCATTCCGGAACTGTCGGCAGGGCGACACAAGTCATGTTAGCGCAGGAAAAATTTGGGGAATGCACAGCAAACAGGCGACGGGATGCCGCTTGACCCTAGATGATCGTCGCCCGCCCGCGTCCCGCCCCCTTGGATAGGTAGAGGGCCTTGTCCGCCATCGCCAGGACCTGCTCCGGCTGGTCCGGACCGCCGGGATGCCAGACCAGGATGCCCAGGCTGGCCGAAACCTGCAGATCAGTCAGTTCCGGCGGCGACAGCGCCCGGATCGCCGCGATGATCCGGTCGGCAAGCTGCTGCAGGGCGGCCCGCGATGTCATGCCCCGCAGGATCAGGACGAATTCGTCACCCCCGATCCGCGCCGCCGTGTCTGCCTTGCGGATATGGCTGCGCAGGACCGCACCGACCGCCCGCAACAGGTCGTCCCCCGCCTGGTGCCCCAGCTGGTCGTTGACCTGCTTGAAATGGTCCAGGTCCAGATGCGCGATGGCAAAGGGATGCGCGACCTCGTCCGCGAAATCGGCCGTGCGCAGCGACAGGGACAGCGCGATCTCCAGCCCGCGGCGATTCTGCAGGCCGGTCAGCGGATCGGTCTGCGCCTGCAGAAGGGCCAGTTCCCGCGATTGTGCCAGTTGGGTGTTGAAGCGCGACAGTTCGGTCAGGACGCCGCGGTTGGCCTCGTGCAGGAACAGCAGTTCCATTGCCAGTTCTGAGGGCGCAAAGTCGTCATCCGTCAGCCCCGCAGCACGAATCGCACGATGAAGGCCGATCCCGAAACCCAGATTGACCAGCAGCGTCCCATCATCGACCTGCACGCCATGGCCGCGCAACACCAGGTCGCGCGACTGGACCACGCGCAGGAACAGGCGGCGGCGGTGTTCGACTGCGGTGCGGATAGCCTGCAGCGGACAGGGCCCCTGCCCCGCGCGCCCG
>NZ_JXYF01000139.1:0-6415 GCF_000967735.1 Paracoccus sp. S4493 | reverse complement strand
CGCGCGGGCCAGATGCGCCGCATCCGCCCCGGTCAGGGCCAGCGCCGTCTGTGGAAAGCGCGGGTCGGCCACGCGGGCCTCGGGGCCGGGGACCGGGGCCATGGGCGCGGCCGGGGACCAGCGGATGGTGACGGTCTGGGTGGTCTTACCCTCCAGACGGTAGGGCCAGGGCTGCGCCAAGGGGCGGTTGTAGGTCTTGAAGGAGGCATCGCCCCATTGGCGCTGATCCTCCATCTCGAAGATGTCGCCGTCGAAGCGGCAATGGACGCGCCAGCCGCCCGCCTGATGGGTCAGGCCGGTGATGTCCATGAAGGGCTGCCACGGCGCGATCAGCGTCGGAAAGCGCGCCTGCTCGGGCGGGCCGTCCGCGTGATCGACCGTGACCGGCGCCCCCGCGACACCGGAGATCGGATGCAGCAGCGTGAAGCCGGTGCGGTTCGTCCAGACCTGACCCTCGGCCCCGATCACCGCCCGCGCGGTCAGCCCGTCGGGCGTCAGGTCGACCGTCAGCGCCGCGCGGACCGCCCCTGTGCCCATGTCATAGTGAGCCGTCCAGGCGATGCGCGACCCGTCCGGCCTGTCGGACAGGCGCAGATCGTCGATGTGGGGCGCGACGGTGCCCCAGTCGCGGTCGCGGACCAGGAAGGACAGGCCGCGGATAGCCTCGACCTCGTCCAGGTGCAGGTGGCGCAGCCGGTCACCCTCCAGCACCAGCCGCGCGGGCCCGCAGGAGAGCGTCCGCGTCACGGCCGGACCCGGCTGCTGTCGCGGGCCGAGGCATAGGCGGCTTCGACCAAAGCCAGCGTGGCGAGGTTGTCGCGCCCCGAGGTCTCGGGCACCCTGCCCTCGCGCAGGCAGGCGGTGAAGTCCTGCTGGATCAGCGCGACGCTTTCCTGGATGTTGTGCCAGGGCCGTTCGGCCCAGGGCAGCAGCGGGGGCGCGACGTCGCGCACCTGCCGGTCGCCGCCGCGGTCGATGACCAGCCGGTACCCGGCCTCCAGCCGCAGCGTGCCCTCTGTGCCGTCGATCTCGATCAGGGTCTGGGGGAAGGTCTCGTCCCGCCGCGTCGCATAGGAGCAGTCCACGACCGAGGTGACCCCGCCCACGTGATCCATCAGGATCGTCGCCACGTCCTCTCCGCGGATCGCGGGGTTGATGCGCATGGTGCTGGCCGACAGGCGATCCACCTCTCCGAAGAGGGCGCGGGCGATGTCCAGGATATGGATGCCCAGATCCTGGATGATGAAGCGCGGATCGGTCGCCAGATAGGGCTGTCCCGAGAACACGTCATAGCCCGACCGGAAGCTGACCCGCCCGAAGAAGGGCCGCCCCACCGCCCCTCCGCGCAGCGCGGCCAGCGCGGCGCGGACGGGCGACTGCCAGCGGAAGTTCTCATGCACCATCAGGATGCGGCCCGCGCGGTCCATCGCCTCGACCATGGCGCGGGCATCCTCCAGCGTCTCGGCAAAGGGCTTCTGGCAGATGGCGTGCAGCCCGGCCTCGGCCGCCGCCATCACCAGCGGGCGGTGCGAGGGGACGGTCGTGGCGATGTCGACCACGTCCAGATCCGCCTCGCGCATCATCCGCGCCGCGTCGTCAAAGCGCTGCGCGATGCCGAAGCGCGCGCCCATCGTGGCCAGCCGGTCCGGGTCGCGGTCGCAGATCGCGGTGACGCAGGCTCCTTCCGCATCGGCCCAGCCCTGCACCTGGTTCACCGCGAAGAAGCCGCAGCCGATCAGTCCGACCTTGATCATGGCATCATCCACCAGCCCAGCCCCAGGGAGATGGCGGGAACATAGGTGATCGCCGCCAGCATCACTAGAACCGTGGCGATGGGCCAGACCAGCGACCGGAACAGCGCCTGCACCGGAACCTTCGCCACGGCGGCCGCCGCAAAGAGGTTCACCCCCAAGGGCGGCGTGATCATGCCCAGCGCCAGGTTCACCACGATGACGATGCCGAAATGCACCGGGTCGATGCCGAAGCTGATCGCCACCGGCGTCAGGATCGGGGCCAGCACCAGGATCGCGGCGCTGGTCTCGATGAACATGCCCACGACCAGCAGGAGCAGGTTGACGCCCAAAAGGAAGGTCAGCGCGCTGCCAAAATTCTCTTGGCTCCAGGTACCGACGGCGCCCGGCAGGCCCGACAGGCTGATCAGGAAGCTGAACAGCGCCGCCGCCGAGATGATCAGCATGACCGCCCCCGACGACACCGCCGCCGCGCGGAAGATGCCCGGCAGGTCGGACCAGGACAGTTCGCGATAGACGAAGATCGACAGGATCAGCGCATAGATGACCGACACGGCGGCGGCCTCGGTCGGGGTGAAGACGCCGCCATAGATGCCGCCCACGATGATGATCGGCATCATCAGCGCCCCGAAGGCGCGGCGCGCGGCGGGCAGGATGGCCTGGCGGCCCTCGCCGTCCCGCTTGCCGTGGCCCTTCACGCGGCACCAGATCTGGACCATCACGACCAGCGCGGCGGCGATCATCAGCCCTGGCACCATGCCCGCCAGGAACAGCCGCGTGATCGAGGTCTCGGTCGAGACCGCATAGAGGATCAGCGGCACCGAGGGCGGGATGATCACGCCAAGTTCGGCGGATGACGCCTGGATCGCGCCGGCCATGCCCACCGGATAGCCGTGGCGCAGCATCGCCGGGATCAGGATCGAGCCGACCGCGAAGGTCGTGGCCACCGACGACCCCGAGATGGCCGCGAACAGCATGCAGGTCAGCACGCAACTGCTGGCCAGACCGCCCTGGATGTTGCCGACCATGGATTTCACCAGATCGACCAGCCGGGCCGAAATACCCCCCTGGGTCATGATCGCGCCCGCCAGGATGAAGAACGGCACCGCCATCAGCGGAAAGCTGTCCAGCCCGGTGAACATCTTCTGCGGCACGACCAGCAGCGGCAGGTTCGAGAAGAAGTGGATCGCGATGATCGAGGCCAGCGCGATGGACACCGCCACCGGCACGGACAGCGCGAAAAGGCCCACCAGGCCTGCGGCAAGAGCGGCGTTCACGGACGTTCCCTTTCCTGTTCGACATGGCGCAGCAGCACGCCCGGAATGGCCATCAGCGCGCCCAGGGGGATCGCCGCATAGAACCAGCTCATCGAGGTGCCCAGCATCGCGACCCGCTGCGCCTGCACCCGCAGCGTCATGGACCAGCCCTGCCAGACCAGCACCGCCAGAAAGGCCAGCGTCAGCAGCGTGACCAGCCGGATCACCCAGATCTGCGCAGGGCCGGGCAGCAGCCCGCGGAGAAAGTCGATGGGGATCATCGCCCCAAGGCGGAAGCCCGCCGCCGCGACCAGCAGCGTGGACCAGATGATCAGCCCGCGGGCCAGGATCTCGGACCAGCCGGCGGCATGGCCCAGGCCGAAGCGCGTGACGACCTGGAAGAAGACCAGCCCCGTCGCCACCGCCAGCAGCAGCGCGGCCAGGTTGTGGGCCAGCCGGACGACGCCCTCGGCCCAGGCTTCGACATGTCTCATGGTGATGACCCCGATATGGGGCGGGGCCACAGGCGGCCCCGCCGGACGCCCTAGTCCTGCGCCGCGCGGATGCGCGCGATCAACTCGGGCGCATAGCGGTCGGCGAACTCGTCATAGGCGGGCTGGACCGCGGCGGCGAAGGCGGCCTTGTCGATGCCGTCGATCACCTCCATGCCGTTCTCGCGCATCAGGGCGATGCCCGATTCCTCGTTCGCGGCGACGGTCTGGCGCGATGCGGCGGCGGCGGCCTGCGCGGCCTCCACGAACCAGCCCTGCTGCTCCTCGGTCAGGCCGTCCCAGTGGATGGCGGACATGGCCACCACGGCGGCCGAATAGACATGGCCCGTCAGGGTGATGTTGTCCTGGATCTCCCACATGTTGTTGGCTGTGACGATGGGGATGGGGTTCTCCTGCCCGTCGATGGTGCCCTGCTGCAGAGAGGTCAGCACCTCGGTCCAGCTCATCGGCGTGGGGGCGGCCCCGGCGGCGCGGAAGGCCGCGATATGGACCTCGTTCTCCATCGTGCGCAGCTTCAGCCCGGCCAGGTCGGCCGGCTCGCGGATCGGACGGACCGAGTTGGTGATGTGGCGGAACCCGTTCTCGGCCCAGGCCAGGCCCACGATGCCGTGCGGCTGAAAGCTGGCCAGCAGCTCCTGTCCGATCTCTCCGTCCAGGACCGCGTGGGCGCTGGCGTAGTCGTCGAACAGGAACGGGAAATCCAGCGCATAGACCTCGGGGACGAAATTGCCGATGGGTCCGGTCGAGGAGATCGCCAGCTCGACCGTGCCGATCTGCATCCCCTCGATCACGTCGCGTTCGCCGCCCAGGGCGCCCGCCGGGCGCAGCGCGATCTCGAAGGCGCCGCCCGAGCGTTCCGCGATGGTCTCGGCAAAGGCGCGGGCCGCGTCGCCGTAATGGCTGTCGGCGGGCGGGGTGAAGGCCAGGTTCATCACGCGGGCCTGGGCCAGCGCCGGTCCCGCGCCCAGCAGCATGGCCAGCATCGACGCGGCGGTCATCATCTTGGTCATCTCAGGTCTCCTCCCTTGTGTTGGTGATCGCGGCGGACGCTCCCCCGTCCGCCGCGCGATGTCAGGTGATGCGGTGGATGCTGGCCTCGACCTCGTCCCAGTCGAAGACGCGCTTCCAGTCGTCGCGCATCAGCATCGGCTTGCCGAACTCGATGGCCTTGTTGCAGGCGTCCGAGAACGCGCCCTCGCGTTCGTTGAACAGCACCGCGCCCAGGATGTTCATGTGGCCCAGCAGAAAGTCGCGGGCGCATTCGTGGCTCACGCCGCTGCGCGCCACGCATTCGTCCAGCGCCTCGCGCATCACCGCCAGCAGCGAGGCGCAGACCGTCTCGGACAGGCCCGGCTCCAGCATGGCCATCTGCCTGACGGTCACCTCATAGGTGCGGGCGACGGGAGCATAGATCGCGCGGGCGATGCTGTCGCCCAGGGCGTAATGTTCGCGCGGGCCCTGCATCAGCGCGTTGACCACGCCCTGCTTGGCGGCGACGCCGCCGAAATGGTCGGCCCGGCCTTCGGGCGTGTCCTCGTCGTTCCAGATCGGCGGGTGGCAGGGATGGGTCACGAAATAGGTGATGTCGGCCCGCTCGGGCAGATGGCCTGCAAAGGGCGCGGCCGCGTCCAGCACCACGACCATCGTGCCCGGCGCCAGCTGCGGCACGACCGCGCCCGCGACCTTGCCGATCACCGTGTCCGGCACCGCCAGGATCACCACTTCGGCGCTCGCCAGCGCCGCCTCCTGCGGGACGCAGTCCAGCCCCGTCTCGGCCTTCAGCCGGGCCTGTCCGGCGGGGCTGACCTCGACATGGGCCACCTCGAAATCGGTCCGGGCCAGGTTCGTCGCCAGACGCACCCCCATCTTACCGCCCGCCCCCAGCAGCGCCACCTTGGTCATCTCGGTCTCCTCCGGCCTTCGGGAATCACTTGCCTAACTGGTATGATGAGGTGATAGTTATTCCGGTGCGTCAAGAGGGGATGCGAATGACCGATCTGCGGCTGGCCTGGCTGGGCGACGACTTCACCGGCGCGGCCGCGGTGATGGAGGTGCTGAGTTTCGCGGGCCTGCCATCGGTCCTGTTCACCGAACCGCCCACAGCGGCGATGATGGCGCGGTTCGCGGATTGCGCGGCGGTGGGGCTGGCCACGACCGCCCGCGCGCAGGGACCGGACTGGATGGCAGAACACCTGCCGCAGCTGTTTGCCGCGCTGGAGGCGCTGCGGCCCGCCATCCTGCATTACAAGATCTGCTCGACCTTCGATTCGGCCCCGCATCTGGGCTCGATCGGCGCGGCTATTGCGGCGGGGCTGTCGGTGCGCCCGTCCCAAGCCGTGCCCCTGCTGACCGCCGCCCCCGCAATGCGCCGCTATCAGGCCTTCGGGCATCTCTTCGCGGGCAGCCCGCAGGGGGTGTTCCGGCTGGACCGGCACCCGGTCATGGCGCATCACCCCGCGACGCCCATGGCCGAATCCGATCTGCTGGCCCATCTGTCGGCGCAGACCGACCTGCCCGGCACGCTGATCGACCTGGAGGCGCTGGCCACGGACCCCCAGGCCCGGCTGGAGGAGGCGCTGACCCACGGCGCGCGCATCCTCTCCATCGACAGCATGGACCCTGCATCCGAGGCCGCGGCGGGCGCGCTGATCTGGCGGAACCGCGCGCGGATGGGGTTCGTCGCGGGCAGCCAGGGGGTCGAATACGCGCTGGTGCGCCACTGGCAGCAGACGGGCGCCCTGCCCGCGCCGCCCCCGCCCGCCTCGGCCGGGCGCGTGGCGCGGATCGCGGCGGTGTCGGGATCGGTCTCGCCAGTGACGGCGGCGCAGCTGGACTGGGCCGGGCGGCACGGATTCGCGCTGCTGCCCTTCGACGCGCGCGCCGCCTGCGGGTCCGA
>NZ_JXYF01000138.1:0-613 GCF_000967735.1 Paracoccus sp. S4493 | reverse complement strand
CACCGGCACCCCGCGCGTCACCGGACGCTTTCGCGGCCAGCGCCACGGCGCGACCGTCGGGCCGGGCGCCGAGACGCTGTTCCTGACCCGCGACGACCGCGGCCCCGCGCTGGAGGACACCGCGCCCGAGATCTTTGCCGACCTGGTCCGCTTCGGCATTGCCGCCCGCGAGCGCCTGCGCGAGGAGATGCAGATCGAGTTCGTCGTGACCGAGGGCCGGATCAGCGTCATCGACGCCACCCGCGTGGCCCGTGGCAGCCGCGCCGGCGTCCGCATCGCGGTGAGCCTGGCGCGCGACGGTATCATCCCCCCCGAGGAGGCGCTGATGCGCGTCGAGCCGCGTGCCCTGGCCGACCTGCTGCACCATCAGGTCGACCCACGCGCGCCCCGCGACGTGATCGCGCGCGGCATCGATGCCAGCCCCGGCGCCGCCACCGGGCGCATCGTCTTTTCCGCCGCCAGCGCGCAATCCGCCCATGCACGGGGAGAACCCTGCATCCTGGTGCGGCGCGAAACCGTGCCCGAGGACATCCGCGGCATGCACGCCTCGGTCGCGGTGCTGACCGAGCGGGGCGGCACGACCAGCCATGCGGCGGTGATCGCCCGCGGCCTG
>NZ_JXYF01000137.1:0-386 GCF_000967735.1 Paracoccus sp. S4493 | reverse complement strand
TGACGCGCGGGGTGCCGGTGACGGGGTCGATGAACTGGATCGTGCCCGATCCGCAGATGCCCGGACCAAGCGCCAACGCCATTTCCTGCACCACCAGACCCAAGGGCGCATCGGCGGGCGCACCCTTGGCCTGACGCAGCAGGCGGGCGGTCGGCCCGTCCCATGCACGCGCCATGCTGCGCAGCACCTCGGACAGCTGTTCGGTGGGGTCCTGGGGGAAGGGCTGGTCCATCTCGTCCTGGTAGTGGCGCAGGCTGGCCGCCAGGGCATCGGGGCCGTCCTGCGTGAACAGGTCAGGGTCCAGCCGCGCGATATGGATCGCATAGCTTTGGACGAAGGACAGATAGACCGCATCCGCATTGTCGCGCCCGATCACCTCGGCCAGC
>NZ_JXYF01000136.1:0-1407 GCF_000967735.1 Paracoccus sp. S4493 | reverse complement strand
CCCGCCGTTCCTGTATCTGGGTTATGTCGGCCTTTCGATGGCCTTCAGCTTTGCCGTCGCCGCCCTGATCGAGGGTCGCGTGGACGCGGCCTGGGCGCGTTGGGTCCGTCCCTGGACCCTGGCGGCCTGGGTGTTTCTGACCATCGGCATCGCGCTTGGCTCCTGGTGGGCCTATTACGAACTGGGCTGGGGCGGCTTCTGGTTCTGGGATCCGGTCGAGAACGCCAGCTTCATGCCTTGGCTGCTGGCCGCCGCCCTGCTGCATTCGGCCATCGTTGTCGAGAAACGCGAGGCGCTGAAAAGCTGGACGATCCTTCTGGCGATCATGGCGTTCGGTTTCTCGTTGATCGGCACGTTCATCGTCCGATCTGGGGTCATCACCTCTGTCCACAGCTTCGCCAACGACCCGGAACGGGGGGTGTTCATCCTGGCGATCCTGGCGGTGTTCATCGGCGGTGCCCTGACGCTGTTCGCGGCCCGTGCGTCCGAGATGACCGCCAAGGGCGTCTTCGCCCCCCTGTCGCGCGAGGGCGCGTTGGTGCTGAACAACGTGCTGTTGGCCGTGTCGGCCTTTGTCGTGTTCATCGGCACGATCTGGCCGCTGGTGGCCGAGATGGTCTGGGGGCGGGTGCTTTCCGTGGGCCCACCCTTCTTCAACCAGGCCTTCACGCCGTTCATGATCGTGCTGGCGATCGCCCTGCCCATCGGGTCACTGATGCCTTGGAAACGTGCGATGCTGGCCCGCAGCCTGCGCCCGCTGCGCGGGCCGCTGATCCTTTCGGCGGCGATCATGATGCTGGTCTTTGCGGTATCAACCGGACATTCGGCGCTGGCCGTGATCGGGGCCGGGCTGGGATCCTGGCTGATCTTCGGCGCGCTGGCCGATCTGTGGCTGCGGACCGGCAGTTCCGGCGCGTCGCGCCTGTTGCGCCTGCCGCGTGCCGATTGGGGCAAGGCGGTCGCGCATTCCGGGCTGGGCGTCACCTTCGTGGCCGTGTCCCTGATCCAGGCCTGGCAGGTCGAGGATGTGCGCGTGGCGCAGATCGACCAGCCCTTTGCGGTCGGCAGCTATGACTTGGTCCTGCGCGACGTGCGCCGGGCGGACGGACCAAACTATCTGGCCCAGAAGGCCGTGATCGAGGCCAGCCGCGACGGCAGCCCGGTCGCGACCCTCTCTCCGGAAAAGCGCGTCTATCCCGTCCAGGGGATGCCCACGACCGAGGCCGCGATCGATTACGGCCTCTGGCGCGATCTGTATGTCGTTCTGGGTGACGAACAGCCCGGCGGCGGATGGGCGGTGCGGACCTATATCAAGCCCTTTGCCAACTGGATCTGGGCGGGCTGTCTGATGATGGCGATCGGCGGGCTGATCAGCCTGACCGACCGGCGCTATCGCGTAGCGGCGGG
>NZ_JXYF01000135.1:0-3633 GCF_000967735.1 Paracoccus sp. S4493 | reverse complement strand
AATGGGTCTGGAGCCTAAGCTTTCCGCTGGCCGCCGTCCTGACTTGGTTCGTCTTCAACCGCACCTTGATGGGCCGCGCCATCTTTGCCGTGGGCGGCAAGGCCGATGTCGCCGCCAGGCTGGGTTACAACATCCGCGCGGTCCAAGTCTTCGCCTTTGCATTCGCAGGCAGGCTGGCGGGCATGGCCGGGGTCATCCAGGCCTCAGCCAATCGGATGGCCAATCCGTTCGATTTTGCCGGAACGGAGATCATCGTCATCGCGGCCGTGATCCTGGGCGGGGCGCGCATCACCGGCGGCACTGGGTCAGTCTTGGGCACGGTGATCGGTGTCCTTCTGGTGACGGTCGTAAACAACGTCCTGGTCCTGGTCGGCATTCCCAGCACCTGGCAGCGCGTCGTCGTCGGCGCCTTCATCCTCATGGCCGCCGCGTTCTTCGTCCTGCGCGACCGCAAGGCCACCACCTGATACCCGGAGTAGAGCAATGAAGAAATTTCTCAACAATCCTGAAGACTTCGTCGATGAGATGCTGGAGGGCATCTATCTTGCCCATCCCGAGGTGACGCATGTAGGCAACGACCTGCGCTGTTTTGTGCGCACCAATCCGGTACCCGGCAAGGCCGGGCTGGTGACTGGCGGCGGATCGGGCCACCTGCCGCTGTTTTTGGGATACGTGGGCGAAAACATGCTGGACGGCGCGGGCGTGGGCGGCGTGTTTCAATCGCCGTCATCCGAGCAGGTGCTGGAGGTGACCCGTCATGTCGACCAGGGCGCGGGGGTGCTGTACCTTTACGGTAACTACAGCGGCGATCTGATGAACTTCGACATGGCTGGGGAGCTGGCCGATCTGGAGGGCATCAGGACCATGACCGTGCTGGGCCGCGACGATGTCGCGTCTTCGGTCGTGGGCGAGGAACACAAGCGGCGGGGGGTCGCCGGGATCTTCTTTGCCTACAAGGCTGCCGGGGCCGCCGCCGCGATGAAGCCCTTGGACGAGGTGGCGCGTCTTGCCGAAAAGGCCAGCGCGCGCACCCGGACAATCGGCGTGGCCCTATCGCCCTGCATCGTCCCCGAGGTCGGTCGGCCCAGCTTTCAGATCGGCGCGGACGAGATGGAGATCGGCATGGGCATCCACGGAGAGCCGGGCATCACCCGCAAGACACTGACACCCGCGAACGAGATGGTCGATGAGATGATAGCCCGCATACTCGCCGAACAGAGCTATGAGACGGAAAAGGACGTCGCGGTGCTGATCAACGGGCTGGGGGCGACGCCTCTAGAGGAGCTTTACGTCATCTATCGCCGCACGGCGCAGGTGCTGGATCAGGCTGGTGCGCGGATCAGGCATGTCTTCATCGGCGAGTTCGCCACGTCGATGGAGATGGCGGGTGCGTCCATATCGGTCCTGCAAATGGACGACGAACTGCAGCCGCTGATCGCGATGGGCGCGAACACGCCCTTCTTCAAGCATATCGCCCAGTGAGGGAGGGGACGATGGACAGGCTGACGGCGCATGACATTCCGCAACTTTTCGCACGCCTTTCCAAAGTGTTTGCAGACCAGAAAGAGGCTCTGATAACACTGGACGGACAGGTCGGCGACAGCGATCTTGGCCTCACCATGGCCAAAGGCTTCGCCGCCGCCGACAAAGCGGTGTCCGAACTAGGCGACGCCCCGATCGAAGCACAGCTGAAGGCAGCCGGTGCCGCAATCGCCCGCGCGGCCCCATCGACGATGGGCACCCTGATGGCCACCGGCTTTCTGCGCGGTTCGGCCTCGGCCAAGGATTGCGACGACCTGAGAACTGAACAGATGGCGCTATTCTGGCGGGCGTTTCGCGACGGCGTCGCGCAGCGGGGCCGCGCGCAGGTGGGCGACAAGACGGTCCTGGACGTGCTCGACCCGATCGCCATGAGCGTCGAGGCCGATGCCAAGGCGGGCACCGGTCTGTCGACAGCGCTGGACAACGCGCATGCCGTCGCGGTCGACGCATTGGAGCGGACCAGGGACCTGGTGGCCCAGCACGGCAAGGCGGCGGCGTTTCAGGAAAAGACTCGCGGCATCCAGGATGCCGGCAGCACCGTTGCGGTCATCCTGATCCATACGATGGCGGATTTCGTCAGCCATGGCGCGGCACGGCCCGTCGGAACCTGAATTCAAGACAAGGAGAGCGGCATGAAATACCGGATCATGGGGCGCAGCGGACTGAAGGTCTCGGCCTTGTCCATGGGCACTTTTTCGTTCGGCGGCCGGGGGCCCTTTGCCGCCATCGCCAGCCAGAGCGTGACCGAGGCCGCACGGCTGATCGATTGCTGCACCGATCACGGGGTCAACCTGATCGACACCGCAAACATGTATTCGACAGGCCTATCAGAGGAAATCGTAGGTGAGGTGCTGGCGGACCGCAACCCGGACATCCTGATCTCCTCCAAGGCGCGGATGAGAATCGGGGACGGGCCGAACGACGAGGGCGCCAGCCGCTGGCACTTGATCCGCGAATGCGAGCGGTCGCTGAAGCGGCTGCGTCGCGATCATATCGACATCTACCACATCCACGAATGGGACGGCCAGACCCCGGTCGAGGAGACGATGGAGGCGCTGGACAGCCTGACACGGCAGGGCAAGATCCGCTATGCTGGTTGTTCAAACTATACGGGTTGGCACCTCATGAAGTCGCTGATGGCCAGCGACCGCGGCCATTTCCAGCGCTTCGTCACTCAGCAGATTCATTACACTCTGGAAGCGCGCGAGGCGGAATACGAGCTTCTGCCGCTTTCGGTGGACCAAGGCATCGGCGTCACCGTCTGGAGCCCGCTGGCGGCGGGCCTTCTCAGCGGAAAGCACACGCGGCAGCAGCCTGTGGCACCCGACAGCCGTCAGGACCGCGGATGGTCTGAACCGCCCATCCGGGATCAGGAGCGTCTGTGGCGGATCGTCGATGTCCTGAATGACATCGCCGCCGCATATGACGTCGAGGCCGCGCAGATCGCCCTGGCCTGGACGCTGACGCGACCCGCCGTTGCGTCTCTGGTTGTTGGCGGAACCTCGACCGCGCAGTTCGAGGCGAACTTTCGGGCCCTGGACCTGACTCTATCGCCAGACGACCTGGCACGTCTGAATGCGGTCAGTCGCCCACCACAAATCTATCCGCTTTGGCACCAGTCGCAGTTTGCGTCGCCCAGGTTCGGACCGGCAGACAAATCGGTCGACTTGGAAACTGGAAACCCCTGAGTCGGTACGATATCGCCAGCCAAGTCCAGATCCTATGCTGCAGATTGTTTGATCGTCAAAGCCAGAACATGACGGTTACGGCAAGAGCGATGGCGGAATGGAAGACCTTCGGGCACCCGTCGTAGCGGATGGCAATGCGGCGCCAGTCTCCAGCCTGCCAAACATGATCTCGATCCAACTGCACCTCTTTTAGCAGCGCTTGTCGTGGCGGACGACTGTGACGCGCGATTTCCGACCCGGAATGCAGGGGCGTATAGCCCTGTCTTTCAACGCGTCCCGGGACCAGTCGGCATCGTATCCCTGGAAAAGGTTGCTCATCTCCACTTCCTCCAGTTCGGGAGCTTGAATCACGCAGGCAGGACAGCCTCATTCAGATCAATGGGTCCTGACCCTTCTGTATCTG
>NZ_JXYF01000134.1:0-4437 GCF_000967735.1 Paracoccus sp. S4493 | reverse complement strand
GCGATGCGGCGGCGGGCGCCACCCCCGTCGGCACCCTGTTCGAACCCGATCTGGAGGCGCTGGCGGGGCTGGCGCCCGACCTGGTCATCGTCGGCGGCCGCTCCTCGACCCAGCTGGCGGCGGTGTCGCAGGTGGCACCGGCCATCGACATGACCTTCGGCCCGGATCTTCTGGCCGATGCCCGCGCCCGGATCGACGCCTATGGCGCGCTGTTCGCCAAGACCGCCCAGGCCGAGGAAATGACCGCCACCCTGGACGCCAGGCTGGCCGACCTGCGTGCCGCCGCCGATGGCCAGGGCACCGCGCTGATCGTGATGACCAACGGCCCCAAGATGTCCGCCTATGGCGCCGGATCGCGCTTCGGCTGGATCTTCCAGGCGACCGGGCTGAAGGAGGCCGTGCCGGGGCTGGACGAGGCCACCCACGGCCAGGCGATCAGCCATGAGTTCATCGCCCAGGCCGATCCGGACTGGCTGCTGGTCGTCGACCGCGGCGCCGCCATCGGCGAGGACGGCCAGGGCGCGATGGAGACGCTGCGCTCGGACCTGGTGGCGGGCACGACCGCCTGGCAGCAGGATCACGTGATCCAGCTGGACCCGGCGGCGACCTATATCTCGGCCGGCGGCTACGGCTCGACCATGGCGGTGCTGGACCAGCTGACGCAGGCCTTCGCGGACTGATGCGCCCCCTGCCCGCCCTGGCATCGGCGCTGGTCGCGCTGATGCTGGCCAGCATGACGGTCGGCGCCGCCGACATCCGCGTGACGGACGCCTTCCGCGATCCGCAGGCCATGCTGGTCCTGCTGGAATCGCGGCTTCCGCGCACGCTGTCGGTGGTGCTGACCGGGGCCGCGCTGTCGGTGGCGGGGGTGCTGATCCAGGCGCTGGTCAGGAACCGCTTTGTCGGCCCCGACACGTCGGGCACGGCCGAGGGCGCGGCGCTTGGCCTTCTGGCCATCACCATCCTCTGGCCCGCCAGTCCCCTGTGGCTGCGCATGATCGCGGCCAGCCTGTCGGCCATGGTCACGACCGCGCTGTTTCTGGCCGTCATCCGCCGCCTGCCCGTGCGCGAGGTGATGCTGGTCCCCATCGCGGGGCTGGTCCTGTCGGGGGTGCTGGGCTCGGTCGTGACCTTCGTGGGCTGGCAGAGCGACCTGATGCAATATGTCGGCACCTGGCTGTTCAGCGGCGAATTCTCGGGCGTGATCTCTGGGCGCTATGAGCTGCTGTGGATCGCGGGCGCGGCGGCGGGGCTGGCCTGGTTCTCGGCCGACCGTTTCGCGATCCTGGGCCTGGGCGATCAGGTGGCGACGGGGCTGGGCCTGTCGACGGCGGCGGTGATGCGACTTGGGCTGGCGGTGGTGTCGGTGGTGACCGCGATGGTGGTGACGACGGTGGGGATGATCCCCTTCGTGGGGCTGGTCGTGCCGAACCTGGTGGCGCGGATCATGGGCGACAACCTGCGCGCATCCCTGCCCGTGGTGGCGCTGGCCGGGGCGGTGCTGGTGCTGGGCTGCGATCTGGCGGGGCGTCTGGTCATCCACCCCTATGAGGTCCCCGCAGGCACCATCCTGGGCGTGCTGGGCGCGGTCCTGTTCCTGTGGCTGCTGCATCGCCGGCCCCCTCGGTCGAAGCCCGCCCATGGATAGGCGGGCGCGGATCATGGTGGGCGGGATGGCGCTGCTGCTGGCGGCGCTGTCGGCGCTGTGGATGCTGCAGGGCATCGGCGGCGGCAACCGCGCCTTTATCCTGGGCCTGCGCGGGACCAAGCTGGCGGCGCTGATCACCGTGGCCACCGCTATCGGCGTCGCCACGATCCTGTTCCAGACCGTCGCCGCGAACCGGGTGCTGACACCGTCGATCATGGGCTTCGACGCGCTGTACGTGCTGCTGCAGACGGGCTTTGTGATGGCCTTGGGCAGCACGGGCCTGACCGCCCTGCCCGCGGGCCCGAAATTCCTGGCCGAGATCGCGGTGATGACCGCCCTGGCCGCCCTGCTGTTCGGCACGCTGCTGCTGCGCGGCGCGCGGGACCTGCCACGAATGATCCTGACCGGGGTGATCCTGGGCGTGCTGTTCCGTTCGCTGTCGGGATTTCTGGGCCGCATCCTGGACCCCAACGAGTTCGCCGTGGTGCAGTCGGTCAGCTTTGCCAGCTTCAACCGGGTCGATGCCACGCTGCTGCCTTGGGCGGCGGCGATCACCGCGGCGGCGGTGCTGGTCGCGTGGCGGCTGTCGGCGCGGCTGGACGTGCTGGCGCTTGGGCGCGATCCGGCGGTGTCCTTGGGGCTGGCGCATCGCGGCATGGTGCTGGGCGTGCTGGGGCTGGTGGCGGTGCTGGTGTCGGTCTCGACCGCGCTGGTCGGGCCGGTGGCCTTCTTCGGGCTGATCGTGGCGGGGCTGGCGCATGGACTGATGCGGACCGCGCGCCACGCGGCGCTGCTGCCCGCAGCGGCGCTGTCGGCGGCGATCCTGCTGGTGGGGGGACAGTGGCTGTTCGAACGCCAGCTGGGCCAGGCCGCCACCCTGTCGGTCATCGTGGAATTCGCGGGCGGCCTGTTCTTCCTCTATCTGCTGCTGAAGGGACGCATCCGATGATCCAGATCGAAGGGGTCTGCCACGCGATCGCCGGCACGCCGATCCTGCACGACATCACGACGACCCTGCCCAAGGGTCGGCTGACGGCGCTGATCGGCCCGAACGGGGCGGGCAAGTCGACGCTTCTGCGCCTGATCGGGCGGCTGGAGCCGCTGCAGCACGGCCGGGTCACCGTGGCCGGCCACGACGTGACCATGACACCGACCGACCGGCTGGCGCAGGTCATGGCGATCCTGGGCCAGCAGACCGCCATCGCCAGCCGCCTGCGCCTGTCCGAGCTGGTGGCCTTCGGCCGCTGGCCGCATCACAAGGGCCGACCGGGTCCGCAGGATCACGCGCTGGTCTGGCTGGCGCTGAAGACCTTTGCTCTGGCCGATCTGGCCGACCGGTTCCTGGACGAGGTGTCGGGCGGGCAGGCGCAGCGCGCGCATATCGCGATGGCCTGGGCGCAGGACACGGACTGGCTGCTGCTGGACGAGCCGCTGAACAACCTGGACATGGCCCATGCCCGCGCCCTGATGGGCCGGCTGCGCGGGCTGGTCGATCAGGGCGGGCGCAGCGTGGCGATGGTGGTGCACGAGATCAACTATGCCGCGGCCTGGGCCGATCACGTGATCGCCATGAAGCACGGCCGCGTGGCCGCCGAAGGCACCCCGGCCGAGGTGCTGACCGAGGCGGTGCTGTCGGACCTCTACGACGCGCCGATCCGCGTCGGCGCGCATCAGGGCCGCCCGCTGGTCCTGCACCACGTCTGACGCGCCGCTGCCGGGCCTGCGGCCCGGCGGAGCCCCGGGGGGCTGCACCCCCCGGACCCCCCGCGCCGGCCACGAATCGCACGGGACGATCCTCACGGCACCGTACCGCGGGGGCGCAGCCCCCGGCGCAAGACGCCCCTTCGATGGGGGCGGCTTGCGCGACCCTGCGGTCAGCGGACGTCCAGACGGATCGGCAGCGTGAACGAATAGATCGGATCGGTCAGCGCTGCAGGGGCTGCGGGACAGCGGCCTGCGCGCTGTGCGGCGGTCAGCGCCGCCTGGTCCACATTCGGGCTTCCCGACGATCCGGCGATGCCAACACCCTGGATGGCACCACTGCGCGAGACCGTCAGCGCCAGATTGACCCGCCCCCCCTGACGAACGTTCCGGGGCAGAGATGCGCGCCGCTGGATGCAGGCCCCGACCTGCGCGCCCCAAAGCGATGCGGCATCGGCCGCAGCCTGCCGTGAGGCACCGCCGCCCTGAGCATTGCCGGCCGGGCGACTGGTCTCGGCCTGACCGCGCTGCCCGGCGGCCTGTGCCGCCTGCCGGCGTTGCGGTTCGGGCTGACGCTCTGCCGCCGGTTCCGGGTCGCGGCGCGGTTCGGGTTCGGGTTGCGGCTCGGGACGCCGCTGCGGGCGGGTCGAGCTGTCCAAAGCCAGCGCCGTCCGGACCGGAATGTCGGGGGGCGCGAACTGCTGGAAATCGGGCAGGTTCAGCATCGCCGGGTCGATGGGTTCGACCACTTGATCGGGTTCGGGCTCGGCCTGGGGTTCGGGCTGCGGCTCCTCAGGCAAAGGCTCCTCCTCGGCCTCGATTTCGGGACGGGCGTCCAAGCCGGCGGCAGCCTCCGCGCCCTGGGGCATGTCGGCGGCAGGCGGCATCGCGGGGGCAAGGTCGACGAAGACCGCATCGGGCAGGCCCGGCGGGGCGCCCGCATCCGCGCGCCCCATGATCCAGATCCCCGCCCCTACATGCGCCGCCAGCACCAGGACCGAGGCACCCGCCCACAGCCCCCCTTCGCCCAGCATGCGCAGGGCGCGACCGCTCATGGCGCGGCACCCGCGGCAGGCACGGCAGGCACG
>NZ_JXYF01000133.1:0-566 GCF_000967735.1 Paracoccus sp. S4493 | reverse complement strand
CCGCCGCCGCATCGCGCAGGGCGGGGACCAGGATGTTGTCGATGCTGCCCGTGGGCGTCACGCCCAGGGCGGTGATCGTGTCCAGCGCGGCCATGTCATAGACCGCGACGCTGTCGGGATTGTCCTGCAGGGTCACGGGTCCCTGGGCGGTATCGACGGTGACCTGGGCCAGGGCCGCGAACGGCGCGGTCATCAGGGCGGTGGCCAACAGGGCGGGCGATGCGATGCGGCGCATGGCGATCCTTTCGATCAAGGTTGCGCGTGGTGGCTGGATCCTGGCTGCACGCCGGGCGGGCTTAGCGCCGTCGCGCGCGCCGCGCAAGAATGTCAGGGTCTTTTTGTCGGAATATCGCAGCGAATTGTTGACTCAATCACTTTGGCATCCTAGCTGCGGGGCATTCGCGAAAGGACATCCCATGCGCATGACTGCCGATTTCCCCACCGCCCGCGCCGCCGCGCTGACCGGCACGATGGCCAAGCATTTCGGTCACAAGATCCCGGTGACCCATGATGACCGCCTGGCGGTGCTGACCTTCGAGATGGGCGTGGCCCGGATCGAGGCGCAG
>NZ_JXYF01000132.1:0-43422 GCF_000967735.1 Paracoccus sp. S4493 | reverse complement strand
TGATCATCCGGGATAGAACACCTAGGAAAGCGAGCGCCGCATTCAGCCCGGCCCGCTCGACCTTGGCACCGGACACTCCTCGATCTTCAAAGATACGCGTCACACCAGCGGCCACCAGCGCGTCACACTGAAGGGCAAGATCCTGTTCGGAGGCCGAGACGCGCGCGTATCCGATGAGTGACATCTATTTTCCTTGAGAAGGACCATTCGGAGCGGCCGATTATTGGCAAATGTCCACAAACTCGTCCAATAATCAAGTTGTCCAAATACTCACCTCATAGCACATTTTTGGACAGTTCCAGTGCAAGTCCGAAAAACGTACCTTTTGTGGACAAGTCTGATAGGGACCGAAGATGGTCAAGCATCCGCTTTGCCACAATAGGGTAAGATATTGGACTTCCGGAGTTGCCCGAGGGTCTGCGGCCTGGTCGCAGCGATATGCTTGCCTCTGATAACCAGAATTTCCTCAGTCAGCCCCGGTGAGCTTGCACGGGCCTCGGCCGTTTAGAGGGCCCGGAAAGATCGACGAGAAGAGCACGCAGCTGCCTGTTATGAAAGTTGGTGCTTACAGCGTCTTGGGCCACAACAATTCTTCAAAATTCTCTAGCCTTATGACGGATAACTGCCAATCACGGATGGCTATGCCCCGTATGTCACTCACCTCGCGAAGCATCGTAAGCATCATGCAGCGTCATCGTCGGGGCCTACAAGGCGCTGGACGCCTCAGGCATCGCCATGCCGTATACGACCTACGCCCATTTCTTTCACGACCAAACGTAAGCATCAAATGGGTATCGTAACCCCAACGCGAGAGCCGGCCTGCTAGCGAAGGGGATGTCCCGGCCGCTCCCTAGCACCACGCTTCATCTAGTCGAAAAGACTAAACCTAAACTGACGATATATCCGAATTCTTTGCAGTCAAAAGCTTTTTATCGCACCTCCGAGACATCCTGCGATGACACAATGGAGGTGGCACGGAAGCGGTGCACTATTGTATTGTGAACACTTGATACCTTTATTGCGGCTTAGACTAGCGTGGCAGATCCCGCACTTCAGCAACAATCTGGGCCAGTGTGGCTGGTGCGATCGGCTTGCTGAGTAGTGTTACGCCTAGATCAGCGGCACGGCTATGCAGCACCTCGGACCGGCTAGCGCTCATCATCCAGCAGAGGCTGGTCGTGCCGAGTCGGCTCTTCAGCTTTCCAAGGCAAACCAGCCCGTCCATCCCGGCGCCCAGTTGGAAGTCGACGATGCACAACTCTGGTTCAACACCAGTGTCATCCAGCAGTGTAATTGCATCCTCACCGCAAGGCACGTCCAGAACGTTGACGCCCCACTGCTCAAGAAGGCCGGTCAGTGCCTGCATCATTGCAGGATCGTTCTCAACGATGAGAGCAGTAATCTCGGGACGGTCCTCCGCCCCGGGCACTAGCCCACTATAGACCATGCGTCGGTCGGGTGGTCGGACCGCCGTTGTCGCCACCTCGATCCCGAAGGTCGAGCCACAAGCAGGCGCTGACCGCAGCGTTAGCGTGTGGCCAAGCAGCGCGGCCGCCCGATCGACGATGGCAAGCCCAAGGCCCAACCCCTCCGAAGCTGAGGCCTTCGCATCCAGCCGTTTGAATTCGGCGAAGACGAGGCGATGATCCCTCTCAGGAATGCCACGGCCAGTGTCGCGCACCTGCAAGAGCACCCGCCCTGCCCGCGGTCGGGCGGCCAAAAGCACTCGGCCACTGTCCGTGTAGCGGATCGCATTTGCCAGCAGGTTCTGGAGGATACGTCGAAGATAAAGCCGGTCAGAACTGACCCACCCCTGCGCCGGCCGCACAACCAGCTCAAGGCCCTTGGCCTGTGCGACAGGAGTAAATTCTTCACGCAATTGTTCGAATAGTGGAGCGAGAGCAACCGGCTCTACTGTAAGCGCCGCCTGCCCTGCCTCAAGGCGCGAGATGTCTAAAAGCGCTTCTATCAGTCCGCTGACGCTGTCCAACGAGCGCTGGACCTTTTCCAGCTTTGCGCGAGATGTAGGTAGAGAGACATCCTCCAGCAGCGATCCGACGAATAGTGTTGCCGCAGACAAAGGCTGCATCAAGTCATGGCCGACCGCAGCCACAAAACGTGCGCGAGAAGCATTGGCCCGCTCAGCTTGCGCCAATGCATCCTGCAGTTCTTCAGTGCGATTTGCGACACGAGCTTCCAATGTCTCATTGGCTCGGTTGACGCTTTCCAATGCACGGCTGTAATCGGTAATGTCGTCGATCGATAACACAAATCCGCCGTCCTGAATTTCTTGCGCGTAGATTGCCAGGGTACGCGCTTCACCCGTTCCGGAATCGCGCATGACCTGTACCGCAAAGCTATCACGACGCCGGACCGACCGGGCCCAATCGGCCAACAGGTTCGCTCCTTTTTGTGCTGGAAAGTCGAGCTTGGAGCGCAGTTGCTGCCAGATCTCATCAAAATGAGTGCCCTCGCGCAGTCGCGTCACCGGCAGTGTCAGCATTTTTGTGAGGTTCTCATTCCATGCCAGCAACCGCAGCCGGCTGTCGAACAGGCACACAGCAAGCGGAAGGTGTTCCAGCGTAGCCTTCAGGATGGCCGCCTGGTCGTCCAGAAGGCGCCCTCGCTCAGCGCGTTCGGCCCGGATCAGGTCTGTCACCTCGGTCTGCAGGATCGCGGTGCCTCCATCGGCCATCCGCTGTTCAGAGACCTGTACAAGCCGACCCTTCGCCAATTCCTGCGTCAAGATGAAGTGCCGTTCGGCGTGGCGGCGACGGCGCATCTCG
Organism: Paracoccus sp. S4493; assembly: GCF_000967735.1. Lineage (NCBI taxonomy): Bacteria > Pseudomonadati > Pseudomonadota > Alphaproteobacteria > Rhodobacterales > Paracoccaceae > Paracoccus > Paracoccus sp. S4493. The sequence goes on along the minus strand of NZ_JXYF01000132.1, from coordinate 40,636 downwards.
ATCCAGCCGTCGGGAGACATTCCTACCGGAGGGGTAAAATGGATGGAGCTTGCGACGAGTCGTAGATAGGTCTCGAAATCGAGGCCCGGCCGCAGTCGCTCGATGATGTCAGGCAACATCGCGTTAAAGCGAGAATTGCACATTACCAGAATGTCATCGGCATCGAAAAGTGCAAACCCCTCCTGCACTGCCTCAATTGCGGCGGAGAGATTTTGACGCGCGGCCTCTTTCTCGCGGTAGGCCTGCTGCAAGCTGGCATTTGAGGCATTTAGCAGGTCCAGCGCATGTTCGAGTTCTCGCGTACGGGTGCGAACCTCGTCCTCTAGCAGCGCTGCGCGCTGAAATTGTGCATAGCCGCTAGCCGTCTCCTGCGGGGGATCCTCAATCTGGCGGATTAAAGCCTGAGCGATCACTTGCAGCTTTTGATGGCGCCGGTCGGCATCGTCGCCAGGTGCCATCATCCGGTCAATATCGGCTGGCAGGTCGTCGTTCATGTTTGCAAAGGATCGTAGAAGGCAACCCCAGTTAGAGTCTGATTCAGGTGCATCCCGCCTGTCTGCTCACCATAGGTCGAGAAGCCCACGACCCTATGTTGGGCCAGCAGATCCGAGATCGCCCGTGTTTGCTGGCGTACCTCGGCATCCATGCGGCGGAAAATGCAATCGAAGCCCAAGACCAGACGTGGAGTGCCCTGCGCTGCGAGACCTGAAAGAGCGGTATCCAGATGTGTCACCGTATCGGACTCTTCGGCCAGCGTCAGCACCATGCCCTCGGCCACGGCGCCAAAGAACATCAGCGCGTCGTCCGGCCCGACGCCCCGGATCGCGCGGACAAAATGCCGTCCCCCGGCACGAACCATCACCGGTCGGGTCGCAAACATCTCGGGGCTAAGCTCATCAACTTCGCAGCCCAGAAGCCGGGCATATTCGCGTGCTGCTGGCTCATCATTTATGCGCAGCACCGCGCGTTTGGCCGGATCGGCTCGCGTGACCACCATTTGCGTGCGCGAGGGTCTGGCTGAGTTGAACGAGAATGTCCGCATCGCCATCCGGCTGCGAAGAAGGCAAAGGACAGCCGCAGTACGGCTGCGAAGCCGCTCGCCGCAAAAAACATGCGTCTGACGAAAGACGCGCCAGTCGCCCGCCGACCCACCGACGATCCGCACAGGGCCGAGCCCTCCAGTAAGCGAGGCCACAAGGCTTTCCTCGCATCCGGACATACCATCGACCAGCAGAACTGCCAGTTCCTGCGGCATCTCTTCGGCACGGCGCCATAGATCCTGCCGGATCTCCTGCAGTTGAGCGATCATGTTATGAGTGTTTATTGCATCAATAGGGTCGATCAGGACTGTACGTGCGGCAAAACCCATTGCGGGAAATGCTACGGCCACAAGGCTACGATCGGTATAGCCGTCCTCACCCAGCTCACCTGCCGTGGTGCAGCCCGCAACAGCGCTTTGGCCAAAAAATGCAGACGCGCGGTTAAGAAGCTGCGGAAGATCGGCACCAGCGCCGACAAACAATAGGACCAAGGCAAAAGGACCGGGACCGAGCTGTGTGGAGAGCGCCGCCACTGGGTCCATGCCCCGCAGAGGCACCGTGGCGACGCGCGGTCTCAGCTTGGCTGCGTCAGGCAGCACCGTTTGCAGCGTCTGCAATGCGTCCCCTCAATTTCACATCTTGCGCCATCAACACGGCCTGTGTCCGCGTCGACACACCCATCTTTCGCATGATTGCTGTAACGTGCGCCTTAACCGTTGTCTCCGCAATCGACAGTTCATAAGCGATTTGCTTATTTAGTCTTCCTTCGCAGATAAGTTCAAGAATACGCGCTTGCTGGCGCGTCAGTTGAGATAGGCGCTGGACCACCGCTTCGATTGCGTCACCGTGCAGGTTTTCGTGCTCCACTTCAGCAGGCAGCCCGGGAGCATAAATTTCACCGGCGGCCAACGCCTCGAAGGCAGATCGAAACACCTCTCGCCGTGAGTGCTTTGGAACAAACCCTGAAGCCCCACCTGCCAAGGCGGCGCGAATGATTCGGGTTTCATTAACCGAGGTAACGACCAGGACAGGAACGCGAGGCGCCGCTCGGCGTAAATGCAGAAGGCCTTCAAGGCCATCAACATCGGGGAGGTTTAGATCCAAAAGGATCACATCCACATTAGCCCCATTGGCCAGATGATTGCTCGCCTGCGCAAGACTTTCGGCATGGATGACTCGTCGGATCCCCGAGACCGATTGCAAGGTCATAGCCAAGGCATCACCGAAAAGCGGATGATCCTCGACGATCAGCGCGGCACGAAATGATAAGGGTGCCGGGTCAAGCGGCTCGGGTACTCGGGGATCAAATGCCATGGCGTGCCTTTCCCAAACGCGCGTTCTACAATCTTGCGCCCTCGTGTCCGGATTGAACAGGGGCCTGCGGCGCTTGTCACGACGGGTCCCGCCGGGCTGTCGTATTTAAGGGATGCTGGGTATGACGCACCAGGTCCACTTATCAAAGCGCTGCTCTATTCTGATCCTGTCTCAATTTTTCTTTTCGGTCCCCTATGCGGTCGGGGGTCATTCAACCTGATTTGCCAAGTCCCCGTTGCCGTGACCCGCATTTTGTATAAGCCTGACCTATCAAAGACATGTTGGCCAATGCCCGATCCCGCGCGATGGAGATTGCGTAGCACCTCGCCGCGAGCGTCCAGCAGATCGATCAGCAGGATCGCGTCACCGCTTTCGTATTCGACCACGGTTCCGGCCTCTGCGTGAAACTGCGGAATAGACCCCGTTCCAAACCCATCGAAATGCCGGGCCACACCAGGGGGCACAACTTGTATCGCGTCAAAGCAGTCGAGCCGTTGGTCCGAACCCTCAATCGCCCGGCAGGTCATAATGGCTTGAGCCACCGCATCCGGAACTTCGGCCGTGGCGCGGGCCGAGGAAATTAGCAGAGCCAGCACTACCAGTCGACCGGGCACCCGGTGCAACCCTCCATATGGACGCCCTCCCAGATGGTGAAGCGATTGTTGTTGTCGCCAAGCGTCGCCTGCGCCATGTCGGCATTATAAAACTTGGTCTCGGACAGATTAGCGGCGACAAGAGTGGCGCGTACAAAGCGGGTCTTGGGCGCCCATGCAGCCTCCAGTGTCGCGGCCGTGAGGTTTGCATCAGTAAAGTCGGCGCCGGCCAGGCGTGTTCCTTCTAAATTGGCGCCTGTCAGGTCTGCACCCACGGCTACCAGACCCGGCATCTGCGCCATATGCATCTTGGCGCCACGCAGATCGGCGCCCGAAACATCCGCCCCACGCAACTGAGCGCCGGTCAGATCGACCCGAGCCATATGGGCACCGGACAGATCCGCCCCGTTTAAGTTGATACCTGACAGGTCCGTATGGGACAGATCGACGCCGGGACAGACGGCACCCGGCTCAAGCGTGCAGCCGTCAATTATCAGCGGTCCGACGGCGGGAGTTTCCGTGTCGACGATGACTGGATAGTCGGTTTGCCCGGCGGTCAGACGGACCGCCTCGGCCTGCCCCACCTGCGGCAGGGCGAAAAGGGGCGCAGTCAGAAGCATGGCCACAAGGGGCAGAATTGAACGAGACAAGGCAGCAATCCTTTTGCGCGATACAGGGCTTCAGCCGAAGGGGCGGGAGCCTTCGCTTCCGCCCACACTCATCTTACTTGGCAGAGGCAAGGAGCTCATCGGGGACCTCGAAGACCCAGAACGATCCACCTTGGCTGACCTCGGTAGTCAGTTGCGCCATGTCACCACCCCACAGCGGCACTGCCCCCCCATAACCGGATGCGATGCCCAAATACTGCTTTCCATCGTCTTCCCATGTGATCGGCATCGAGATGATTCCCGATCCAGTTTGGAAGGACCACAGCTCCTCACCACTCTCGGCATTGAACGCTTTCACAAAGCCGTCCGAAGTGCCGGTGAAGACAAGGTTTCCACCGGTCGCAAGGGTGCCGGCCCACAGAGGAAGTTCTTCCTTGTGCTCCCATTTCATCTCGCCTGTTGCCGGATCATAGGCCCGCAATGTGCCAATGTGATCGTCGTACATACGCTTGATACGGAAGCCTTGGCCCAGATAGGCCGCGCCGGCTTGATAGGTAATGTTCTCAGTCCAGTAATCCTCAGTCCAGTTGTTGGCGGGAACATAGAACAAACCAGTATCCTGCGAATAGGACATCGGTTGCCAGTTTTTGCCGCCAAGGAACGGGGGAGAGACCTGGATGGTCGCACCGCGGGTCTCACCTTCTGCGGGCAGAGGCGGGCGCTGGCCCTCGTTTTCGACAGGCCGGCCGGTTTCCAGATCAATGTGGCTGGCCCAAGTGATGTTGTCCACGAACGGGAAGGCGTTCAGCAGCGCGGTGGGCCGGTTGATGTCGCCGCCGCGCTCGGATAGGGCGTCGATGTCTGTGACATAGAAGAACCCGTTCCGGTCGGCATGGGCGCCGGCGCGATGGGTATTGCCGTCCTTGTCGGTATAGTCGAACAGGACGATTTCGTTATTACCCGAGAAGTCCCAGGCATCATTCGGCGTATGCTGGTAGAAGCCGACCAGCTCACCAGTGGTCGGGTTCACGTACCCCTGTCCCGAAGTATAGAGGCTGTCGTAATCCCAATAATTCTCGCCCTGCGAGCGTTCCCAAGTGTTCCATGGCGCGGGATTGCCAGCGCCGACGATGATCGTGTTCGTCTTGGGGTCAAAGGCTGCTGATTGCCAAGGTGCACCGCCACCATGGTTCCAAGCCTCAACCTTGCTGCCATCTTCGTTCACGGGCCAGCTCGGTGCACTGGCATCACCTGTCGGCCGGCTTTCTTCACCGTTCATGCGGCCGGTATGTCCTTCAACGAAGGGAAGCATCCATATCTCTTCGCCGGTATCTGGGTCGCGGGCGTAGAGCTGGCCGACAACGCCGAACTCGTCACCCGAACTGCCGTGAATCAGCATGACGCGGTCGGTCTCGGCGTCCTTGATGATCGTGGGAGCGCCAGTCATCGTGTAGCCGACCTTGTGATCGCCAAATTTCTCGCGCCAGACAACCTCTCCGGTGTCCTTGTTCAACGCGTAGATGCTGGCATCGAGCGCGCCAAAAAAGACCTTGTCGCCATAGATTGCCGCGCCGCGGTTCACGACGTCACAGCAGGGGCGGATATCGTCGGGCAGGCGGGCCTCGAATTTCCACAGACGCTCGCCAGTCTTAGCATCCAGCGCCCACATTCGGCTATAGCTGCCGGTGATGTAGATCACGCCGTCATGGACTAGCGCCTGTGTTTCCTGCCCGCGCTGTTTCTCGTCGCCGAAGCTGAAAGCCCAGGCTGGGCGCATGTGCTTGACCGTCTCGACATTGATCTGATCCAAAGACGAATAACGCTGTGCGTTGTTGCCCATGCCATACATAAGGACATCATTGGTCGTTTCGTGATCGTTGAGAATATCTTCCCACGTCACATCTTCGGCCATGGCGGGGGCAAGGCCAATTGCGACGCTCAGCGCCAGCGCGCTGACAGCGGAAATCATCGAGTGCTTCACTGTCACTTCCTCCTCATTCTACGGCGTTGTTGCAGAACTGAGGCCTGAGGCGTGATTTCCCCCTACCCCGCTCACATTATGCCACGCGAACGATTTCGGCGGTGCCGAGGGCTGAGAAGCGGTTCATGAGAGCAACGCGGATGTGGATCTCGGCGGTCTGGCGGTCGGGGTCTCGTGCGGCGATGCGTTCGCCGAATGCCTTGAGACATCGCATCTTGGCCTCGACACGGCTTCGGGCGTGGTATCCGGTCCAGTGTTTCCAGAATGCCCTGCCGTAGTGCTTCGTGGCGCGAAGCGTCTCGTTCCGAGCCTTCGCTGCCGGGCAGTCTTCCTTCCAGGCGCGTCCGTTCTTCCGGATCGGGATGATTGGGATGGCCCCACGTTGGGTGATGGCCGTGTGGCAGCGGCGGGTGTCGTAGGCACCATCAGCTGTCACCGTTCCGATCTGCTCGTCCTCGGGGATCTGGCCAAGCAACTCGGGTAGGATTGGACTGTCACCGTCGCTGCTGGGGGTGAACTCTAAAGCCCGAATGTCGGAAGTCGCCGTATCCATGACGAGATGGACCTTGCGCCACTGACGTCGGCCTTGGACGCCGTGCTTGCGGGCTTGCCATTCGCCATCTCCGAGGAACTTGATGCCCGTGCTATCCACAAGCAGATTGAGCGGGCCATCGATACGGCGATATGGGATCTGAACAGCCAAGGTCCTCTGTCTACGACACAGGGTGCTGAAGTCGGGCACGGGCCAGTCCAGCCCCGCCAATCGGAGCAGGCTGGCCACCATCCCCGCGGTCTGTCGCAAGGGCAGCTTGAACAGAACCTTGACCGAAAGACAGAACTGGATGGCAGCATCGGAGAAGACGGAAGGGCGGCCGGGGCGGCCTTCACGCGGCGCCAGCCAGGCCATGTCTTGATCGACCCAGATCAGCATCGAGCCACGCCTACGCAGCGCCGCATTATAGCTGGACCAGTTCGTCGTGCGGTAGCGGGCGGGGGGAGGCTTGCTCATGCAACCCATCTAACCGCATGGATTCACTTTGTGAATCGTCCGAAGTCAGAGTTCTGCAACAATGCCGATAAGAGTGCGAATTATAAAAACGGCGTAGGTGATCCTAAGGTTTAATTTTTATCAGGAAGACGCTTTAGTGTCTGCGATAATTCCTCCAGTTCCTGAATGCAATTATCATATGATTTTCCTGATTTCGGAAAATCTTCTCGTAGCCGTTGGTAGAAAGTAAGCCATTTGGGAAGTTCCGTGAGGGGGTATGTGCCGGACCAATACTTGCCAGTCATAGTGAACATCGTTTCAGTGTGGGTGACTTTCATGGGGCCGTTCTAGTCTCTCGTTGCGTCAAGCAAGATCTGTCTCTGAGAAGTCGCTGCCTTTGTAGAGCAGGGGGACATAATGCGACTTGGCGCATGCGTACGACAGAGCATCGCCCATGTTAAGCTGTGCAGGATGCCCGACGAGCTTTCCATAAGTGGCAAGAGCCTCGATCGCAGCGCGGCCCATGCTGGACGAGATCATCATCTCCTGCGCCTGAATGGCATCGAGCAGGTCATTGACCAGATCGGAAGCGATCTGGAAATCCTCACCTGTCGCCGGGCCCGCGCTTCGCGCGTCCCGGCGCGTTCTGGCTAGGGCAAGCGTCGCCTCCAAGCGAACAACAGGTGAAATGCGCAGCTTTCCCCGCGCTGCCTCCATCGCCTTCATCAGTCCTGGCGCTTCGGGTTCGTTCTTCAGTACGGCCACCAAGGCACTCGCGTCGATGAACATCACTCCTCACCCCACATCGCATCCATGAACGCCTTATCATCGCGGCCATCGGCCGTGATGCCAGAAGCCGCTGCGCGCCTTTGGATCGCTGCAATGCGGTCAGCCAAGCTTTCCTTCGCAGAAAGGGCAGAAATTTGCGCAGCAAGTGCCTGACGGACTGCTTCGCTCTTGTTCTTAACCCCTGTTATCGCACAATATTTCGCAATGAGGTCGTCGATTTCACCGCCTTTGATAAGGATGGTCATGGCTCTATCCTTTGCTGTATATCCGTATATACTTTAAAGGATATACCTATGCAAGAAGCTCTGCATGGGATCGAACTGATGGAAGGACGTTAACAGGCTGCTGATTTAGTCCTGGGCTGAGAACGTTGTTCTTTGTTCTGATGGAGATTTTGTTTGTGCAACCGGGTTAGGTGAGGGCCTTGGCCGCTTTGCGACCGCGTCTTCTGCTCATGCTGCGAGTAGCTTCGGCAGTCTGGCGAGATTTCCGGCGGCAAGCGTCATGATGAAGCTCGCTCTTACGCGTTCGATGCCGCGGTAGGCAGTCTGGGCGGCGCCTCCGATGGTTTTGGCCCAGCCAAAAGCCTCTTCGATCCGTTTGCGGTGCCTGAGGGACAGGGCGTAGCCCTTGTGCCTGGTGGTGCGCCCGTCGATCGCTGAATGACGCGATTTTTGTGCGATATGTGGGGTGATGCAGGCCTGCCGCAGATCGACGACGAACTGTGCCGCGTCATATCCCTTGTCGGCGCCGAGCGTCAGCCGTCGGGTCGAGCCCGGGGAGTGACGGTGGATCATATCGATTGCCGCCTGGCTTTCAGCACGGCCACTCGCGCGGGTCAGATCCGCCTGGACGACGAAACCATTGCGGTTTTCCATCAAAGCATGACCGATGAAGCACAGTGCTGCCCCGGTGCCAGGCGCTTTCTTGTAGAGCCGCGCGTCCGGATCGGTCGTAGAGGCATGGGTCGCATTCGAGCGCTTCTCGCCGCTGAAGTCGACTTCGGCATTGCGGTGGCTGGGTTTGGTGCGGGGCATCGGATCGGTCTCTGGCAGGGTGGGTTGGTCATCGGCGGCAGCGTCAAGGGCAGGTGGCTCGCCCTGATCATCGTCGCCCTGCGTCCCCTCGGTCTTTGGCCGGAAACTCTTCATCGACGCCCAAGCCTGGACCAAAGTGCCATCGACCGAGAAATGATCATCCGACAAAAGCGGCGCCACCTCGCGATGCGCCAGAATGGCATACATCACTTTGCGCGACATCTCGCTGTTCAGAAGCCGATCACGGTTCTTGGAGAAGACGGTGGGGACCCATACCGCGTCGTCGATCCCGAGGCCCACAAACCAGCGGAACAGCAGGTTGTAGCGCATCTGCTCCATCAGCTGACGCTCGGACCGGATCGAGAACAGGATCTGGATCAGACTGGCCCGGATCAGCCGCTCCGGCGCGATCGAGGGGCGGCCAAAGTCGACGTAAACCGCGCTGAAATCCGCATCTAGGCTCGCCAGGGCGTCATTCACCACCTGCCGGATCTTCCGCAGCGGGTGATGCGCAGGGATTCGGTCCTCCAGATCGACATAGCTGAACAGCGAACCGCTCGTTTCGTCCGTGCCCCGCATCGTCACCCTCCATCTACTTGCCGATGGTGAATCATGTTCCAGATACCACGTCGAGACCCGACTAAATCAGCACCCTGTTAGAGCAGCCTTGTCTTCCAACGCCTCTCGTACGGTTTTGGCAAGGTAGGGCGGTTCGGGCAAGGTAAGGGCGTCGGGCATAGGGCTCCTCGGGTACTGGGTAAAAAACAAGAGCCCGAAGCTTCGTCTTGTTCCGGAATAGCCGCAAAAGCTCGTCCTTTTAGCCCCTAGGCAAACTGTAACCATACCGTAGCAGCGCCACGAGTTCTGCCGCATGGAAGCACCATGATACTGAGGGATCGGATCACTCTCGCATATGCGTTATCAATTGCTCCTAGCGCTCGTTGCGTCCGTCATCGCGTCCGTCATCGGTCGCACCCACTGCGCGTTATGGAAAATTTTAGCAAATAGACTGGTACGGCTGCACCTCGATGCCAAGTCAGCATAGGCCATTCGGAAGTTTGATCCGAACGTTACCTTGGCCGCAATCCACGACAGTTCAGATCGCTGGAAACTCCACAAGACCCGGCAGGGGAGCGGTAAAGACTAACTTATATTGCCCTCCTGAAATCGGAACGAACCGTGGACGACAAGGTTGTCGATCATCACGGAGGGATGTGATGACGTCTGACCACGACCACGACCACGACCACGACCGCGACCACGACCAGGACCAAGCCGAGCAGACCGTCCCGCTCATGGAAGAGCAACTGACGGTCACAAAGCGGAAGAGGGTGACAGACCGGGTCAGGGTCTCGACAGTCACCGAGACAGTGGACAGCCTTGTGCCCGTCGATTTCTCTGACGTCGAGATGGATGTGGTCCGGGTCCCCATCGAGCGAGATATCGACGTCGTCCCTGATATCGTGACCGAAGGGGATCTGACCATTATTCCCGTGGTCGAGGAGCGGATCGTCATCACGCGACAGCTCGTGCTGCGCGAGGAGATTCATGTCCGCCGCACCGAACGCCGGGAAACCTCCGACATTCCGGTCACCACCCGGCGTCAGCGCGCCGTGATCGACCATCTCGGCCCTCAGACTGAGGGTCAAATCATCAGCAAAGAGGAAACTCACGATGACCTATGACAATGACGCTGGTACCTCCAGCGGAAGCATGTCCGTCTCCGCCTTGTTTGATACGAACGCCGATGCCCAGAATGCCGTATCGCGGCTCGAGACGCTTGGGATATCGCGCACGCAGATCAGAACAGTCGAGGGTGCTGCCCAATCCACGGAGCAGCGGGCCTCGACGACCGACGACAAGGGATTCTGGGATAGCCTTGGCGATTTCTTCTTTCCCGACGAAGACCGCTACACCTATGCCGAGGGGCTATCGCGCGGTGGGGTTCTCGTTACCGTGACTGGCCTGACGGCCGCTCACTATGACCAGGTTCTCGACATTCTGGATGACGAAGGCACCGTGGACCTGGCCGAGCGCGAAGAAAGCTGGCGATCGGAAGGCTGGGGTGGCTATGAAGTGAGCCCCCATGCGACCGGAGCCAGGACAATGGGGTCAGCCGTCGGAGCGGATGGCAGCTATGCCGACACTTCCGCCAGAACCGGTGACGAGAGCATTCCGGTCATCGAAGAGCAACTGCGTGTTGGCAAGCGAGACACCAGCCACGGTCGCGTTCGCGTCCGGGCATACACTGTGGAGGAGCCGGTCAGCGAAACGGTGAGCTTGCGAGAGGATCGTGTCGAGCTGGAACGGCGTCCAGTCGATCGGGCTGTCACCGATGCCGACACCGCTTTCCGGGACCGGACGGTCGAAGCCGAAGAGTTTGTCGAGGAGGCGGTCGTCTCAAAAGAGGCGCGCGTTGTCGAGGAAGTTAGCCTGCGCAAAACCAGCGATACGCGTCAGCAAACGGTGACCGACAGCGTTCGTCACACGGAAGTCGAGATCGACGACGAGCGGTCCGATCCTTCCCGCCCCATCCGCTGAACTCAAAGCTACTAATGAATTGATAAGGGCCGCATCATTACTGATGCAGCCCTTATTTTGAATATGAAGACTGGTCACCCATGCGCAGACCATTATAACCCGAGAAATTTATGAGAGCATACCTGCCTCAAAACCCGCTACGGAAACTTGGCCAGTTCATCGCTTTCCATCGGTTGCTGGTCATTGCATTGACGTGCTGGACAGCTTTTGCATGTATCGCAATTTCGATGGTCACGGGCTACACGGCTCGCGTGGATGCCTGGAGCCTGTTGGCGTTTCGTGACGCTTCAGAACTGACACTATCCGGGCCGGCATGGTTGAGTGTGGCAATTCGTGATATGACCGCCTTGGGCGGATTTCCGGTTCGCAATCTTTTAGCCATCATGGCGATGGCGATCTTGCTGATGCTTCGGCGTCAGCCTCAGGTGTTGGTGGTTCTGACAGCGATCGTCAGTGGAATGCTTCTGGAATATTGGCTAAAGGAATGCTTTGGCCGTCCACGACCTGCCATTGTGCCGCATCTCATGTCCATAAATGGTAATAGCTTCCCGAGTGGCCACGTCTTCAACGGCAGCGTAGTCTATATCAGCATCGCGCTGGCGTTTGCGGGCATGTCATGGAAAACGACCACACGCTTGATGATCATGGGCACTGCGATTGCAACTTGCATGATGATAGGCCTGACCCGCGTCGCTTTGGGTGTTCATTACCTCACGGATGCTGTCGCCGGACTGGTGGGCGGCGCTGGATGGGCGTTGCTGGTTTATGCGCTCTTAAGTTCAAGCCCCACCAACCCACCCGCAAGCCCCTGAACTTAAATGAGCCTCCTACGGATCTGAATGTCAGTAATGACGATATTCAGACCTATAAAATCGCATCATTGCTGAGGTTATCAAACTCGGGCGCATCTTGTACACTTACGGGTTGAACGCCGCCCCTAAGTCAAAGTCCTTACGAGGACGAGGATTTAGCAAGTGACAGGTTCACAGCGCTTTCGCGTCTATCCCGGCCAGTTTCGACGTCGAAATTGATCTTTTGGCCATCAGTCAACGTTCCAAGTCCTGCGCGCTCAACGGCGGAGATATGAACGAAAACATCCTTGCTGCCATTGTCAGGCGCAATAAAACCAAAGCCCTTCGCCTCACTATACCATTTTACCGTACCGATTGCCATTTTTCCTCCTGTCAGGTTGAAATTCAAAGCTTTGGCTGTGCAGCAAGGCATGTCCTCTGGTGATTGTCGAGCTTCAAAAGCAGAGTAACGCTATGATCTTTGCGACCCCTGATCTGCTTAATCAATGTTTTTCAAATGGATCAGCATATGAAAAAAATGCACCGGACAGCATCCATAATTGGCGGCCAGAGGACCTCAGCAGGCTCTGCTCATCCTTTGCATTTCTGCCACCACGCGCTGTTCGTCATAAGGTTTGCCAAAGAACACACAATCGACGGGCAGTTTCATCAACCCCATTCCAGGCTTTCCGGACGTTACGATAATGTGGATAGGCGGCCAACGCTCCCGGATGAGCGCAGCCAGCTTCAGGCCGTCCACGCCACGCGGCATATCGACATCGGTGAAGACGGTGCGGATATCGGGGCAGGCTTCTAGGATCCTGATCGCATCGGTGGCGTCGGTCGCCTCGACAGCCTCAAATCCAGCAGTCTCGACCATATCGAGCGCAGCCATGCCCAGAATGGGCTCGTCTTCAACGACGAGCACAATCTGGCGTTTCAAAGGAGCATACTGGGCCACCAAGTCTTTCCGCGTCAGGGCTGCTGCATTTGAGACAGCGGTGCTTGCATGAAAGCTGTCAGGCCCGACGGATCGTAACGAAGCTCCACGTCACCGGTTCCGATCAACCCCATACTGATCAGTCTTGACCCGAAGCCTTTGGATGATGGCCGCAATGCCGGAGGGCCGCCCGTTTCCGTCCAGACCATGCTGAGCATGTCTTCGTCCGCTCCCGGCTCGATGGTCCAGGTGATCGATACCTGTCCGTCCGGCACGGACAAGGCGCCGTACTTGATGGCATTGGTTGCCATTTCGTGCAGCAACAGGGAAAGCGATAAGGTGGCCCTCGGTCCAATCTTCAGATTTGGGCCCTGCAGATGGATGCTCCCTGCCTGATCGAATGTTGAGAGCGTCGATCTGGCTACATCCGCGAGGTCGGCGGACACCCATCGGGTTTTGAGAAGGGCGTCATGTGTGCGCGACAGCGCGCCGATGCGCCTGGTCAGTGCCGTCACGGCATCTCTCTCCGGGACCTCCCGGAGAGTTTGACTGGTGATCGCCTGAACGATTGCCAGGGTGTTCTTCATGCGATGGCTGAGTTCCTCATTAAGAATATGTTGTTCATGTTCGGCCAGTACTCGCGCAATGGCCGCATGTGCCCTATCTCCGACCTGCCGGACGAGATGGATTTCCTCTGATGTCCAGTCCCGCGCGTGAGCGTTCAGGATGAAGATGACCGTATCAAGGACACCGCGCACCATGATCGGCAGGTTCAGAAGAGCCCTGGCGTGAATCGTTTCCAGACGATCGGCCTCGCTGGCGGTTCTCGGGTCATTCTGGACATCGGAAATGACCACGGTCTCGCCGCGCTTCAGATCCTCAATATGGGATCCAAACGATCTGAAATTATGAGAGCCAACGACGCTGGCACCGTGGGCATCGTACCAGTCGACCCCGACATCAATCTTCTCCTTGTCCAGATCAACCTTACCGAAGCCAATGCAATTTCCGCCGATGGCCTTGGCCAGGCATGCCATTGCAGCCTTGGCAATCTCATCGGCATCGTTCAGGTCGCGTAGAGTCTCCCCAAGGTCGGCAAGGGCAGCAACCCGCCTTGTCTGGAGGACATGCTCCGTCACGTCCGAGCCTTCCAGAAAGAGGCTGGTCACCGCCCCCTGTTCGTCCCGGGTCGGCTGACAGACAAAATCAACAAAGCGATCCTCCGGTGGGGCATCGGGATCGCTCTAGACTGCGTAATGGGCCCCTCTCTGTACAAACGGTGCCCCCGAACGGCTGGCTTCATCCAGCATCCGTCCATAACCCTGCCGTGCAGCGTCCGGCAGGGCTTCGGCAAAGCACTTTCCGATGAGCTGCCGGCTCCCGACCAACCGGCAATAAGCGGGATTCACCAGGTCGAAAACATGATCCGGACCTTTTAAGGTGGCCATGAAGCTTGGCGCCTGATCGAACATAGTGGCCAACTCCATTCGCTCGTGCTCCGAGTGCCGTCGATGTCTTTCCGCCTGATCAAGCAGGATGTCGCGATCAGCAATGATGCGTCGCATTTCCAAAAGGCTCATCACCTGCCGGGCAAGGGCTTTCAGGTTATCCGCCTGATCATCGGTCAGCCCCGCGGGCCGGGCGACATGGTCGATGACGCAGATCGTGCCGAGCGTCAGCCCCTCCGAAGTGATGAGCGGCGTTCCGGCATAAAAGCGTAAATGCGGCTCCTCCAGGACCAACAAATTTGAACAGGTGCGGGGGTCCAGGGTCAGATCAGGGATGATCAGAAGGCCGTGTTGCCCGATGACATGCTTGCAGATGGACTGGCCGATCAGCGTTTCGCTGAAATCGAAGCCTACGCTGGCCTTGAACCATTGCCGCTCGCTCTCGATCAGGCTGATCACTGCAACGGGCGTATGGCAGAGCCGTTTGGCGAGACGGACGATGTCGTCGAAACCGACTTCAGGCGTCGTGTCCAGATGGTCTCGCGCACGGCGTGCATCAAGGCGTGCACTCTCATCTGTCACGTCGACCGAGTCTGTGACCCATTGCTTGCGAGACAAGGCATCTATCCATCCAAGAGTAATCGTACCCCCGCGTTAGCGGATATATCGGGCTTTGTCAGCGAACTATGGGTTCGCTTAATTAAAAGCAGTCCACCTCAAATTCCTCACTAAACAGGGATTCCGGAAACACCGAGCTGTATTTCAATAACAGGTCTAGGACAAAACGTGCAGTGTAATCTGCCCGGAAATGCCGATACCAGTCTTCGCAGAAGCTAGGAAATACTCGCCAGCCGTTAAGGTAATAGGTTCATCACCGGCGTCAACCAAAACTGTGGGAAGGCCCTGAAACGACTTGAGACCTGTATTCAGCCCAAAAAAGGTAAGTATATAAGTTACCCCTACCCCACGCTCCAATCGCCCTTCAAGCGGGCCGTGGTCGCCAATGTTGAATATGACGGCATTCATCATTTATTCCATCTCATACAAAAACAAAAAATTTGCCCACCTATTCTTGGCCTATGCATTTACCATAAGTTGCGCTCCACATCCATATATCATCTAAAGATAGAAAAATTTCATCTAACTGCTGGTAAATTACACATTTCTTGTACGGCAATACTTACTGATATCTGGCATTATACTCAAGCCTTCATACATATGACGATAACACCTGCAATTGTGGGTGATATAATTTTCAATTTTGCACTTTTAAATATGGGAGATATTCTTGTCAAACGACCCCCAAGACCATCTTGCCGTTGTTACAGGGGCAAGTGCCGGCTTGGGTCGGGCACTGTCCTATAGGCTCACAAAAAACGGCGTTCGTGTTGTTGGTCTGGCGCGGAACGCTGCGGAGCTAGACATTACCGCTGAAAGATGCGGGAATGATATGTTCTTTCCGATGGTATGCGATGTCGCTGACAGCGAGAATGTGCAAAAAGTAGCTGATGAGATAAAGGAAAAAATAGGGCATGTTAGCATATTAATTAATAATGCCGCTGTTTTGGACGATTATGACTTTCTCTCATCCGACGCGCGGGTCATCAATAGCCAAATAATGACCAATCTATTGGGCCAGATAAACTGCGCCAAGGCGTTCTTGCCACATATGTTTGCGCAAGACAAAGGCAGAATAGTGAATGTGGGGAGTTTTGCGGGAGAGAACCCCGTAAATGGCAATCTCGGTTATTCAGTCTCAAAAGCAGGTACACGCTGCTTTTCATTAGCCTTGGCACGTGAACTCGAAATAAAGCTCCCCACCGTCATTGTGTCTGAGTGGATCCCTGGCATTCTAAGCACAAGATGCGGTCGTCCGGATGGAATTGACCCTGATTTGGCAGCGCAGTGGGGTGTCAAACTTGCCCTTGATAGAAGGGTGGATATTCATGGAAAGACATATTTGAAGGATAAGGAAGTTGCCGGATCAATAAGCGCCAGGAAAAAAGTTTCAGACGCGGTTCTGATATCTGTAGAACTCTTTCGAAAGTTTTAAGTTTTCTAGTGTTACCTTGAATGTAACCTATAATGGAAATTTTACCCTGCTCGTAAAGATCTGTTTCAAAACTATAGGGAGGTTACGGCTATGAGACTGACGACAGTTACTGCATCATGTTTAGCGCTCGGAGTTCTCGTATCATGTGGCACCTCTGCTGAACTGTGCGAAGGGCATGTTGCTGCAGAACAACGGAATGTCGCGCGTCTTCTGCAGGAAGTAGAAGCGAATATTGCACGTGGATATGCCTATGAAACCAAACCCGTAGAGACAGCTGGGTTCCGCTTTTGCGCAGGCGGTTTTAGTCGTAGTAGTGAAAGGCTGGGTATAGGCTATGCAAGTTGTTATGGGGATAATCAAACGATCCGTCAACGTGTGGCCATTGATCCGACGACCGAACTGCGCAAACGCGATGCGCTCCGCAGTCGACTTGAAGCACTTTCTGGGGACAGAGCACCGCAATGCACTCGATATCGATAATCAATCTCCCTTTACTTATGCAGGTTGATGCTGGCCGCCCTATTCCGCGGTTTGCGACGCGTGAAATTTTATTTTAATACGGATGCAATAAAGCATCAGAAGTTGTTTGCCGCGCAGGCTGGTCTAATTAAAAAATATTATACTATACTTCATTTTCCTGAGAGCTTACGCGCAGTTCCATGTGATCTATATTGCTTTATTGCAGTATTTCCTTATGGCCTGATGGCGTTCTGCCGGCGCTTGAAGATGCGATAAGCGGTGCGTCTGGACAGCGAAATGATCTGTGAAATCAACAAAGCGGCAAGCAATGGTTTCCCTGCTGGCGATGTCTTCTGCCTCGAACTCGCTACCATCATTGGCAAGGATGAACTTGGCCTTGGCGCGGGCTGTCAGAGGGCTGACCCTAAGAGCGGCTAGCGCTTCGACGACAGCGCCAGGCGCGCAGGCCGCCAGGTGGACGTTATCTGTCTGGAGAACACCGCCCCACCGGCCCGTGAAATCCGACTTGCTGGTCCCGTCCGCGGCGAAGCCGCTTGATCGTCGTATCCTTGTTCCCAAAGGCGGTCAGGAAGGCATAAGTAAATTCGGCGGGGTCGAAGGGCTGCTCTGCCAGATGGCAGATGGCCTGTTTAACCTCGACGGCGTTCATTTAGCATTCCAAGGGTTGATCAAATCTATGCCACAGCCCTCGAAGTCGGGCGTGTTCCGGGTGGCAACAGGTGCGCCGTGGGCATGCGCTATTGCGGCGATCTGGCAGTCGGCCTGCATGATCGGACGACCAGCGGCACGCCGTGCCGCTGCGATGATTGCATAGGATTGCGCGGCGGCACTGTCGAAGGGCAAAATGCGGCCCGCCATATCCTCACGAAGGATATGATCAACAGCATCTGCGAGTGCCGTGCGGCGTTTCCCCGAAGGCATGATCGCCACCCCATGACGAAGCTCAGCTTCGGAAATTGCTGTTAGGTAAATGTTTTGGCCGTCTTGCCTGGAAAGCCACTGTTCAACGCGAGGCTCAGGCTCAGGGCGCAGCAGCTCTGAGACCACGTTTGTATCGACGATGATCATGCTCACGCCTGATCAAACGCTGGCGGGTCTCTCATAGGCTCGCGCGGCGGTAGGTCCAAGGTGGCACCTCCAAGAGGCGCTACACGGGCTCGGATAGCTGCGGCGAGATTATGAGCAGGCTTCGCTTCCCCCACGACTTCGCGGAGGATTTCGCGGGCCTCCTCTTCCATGGAGCGACCATGCTCAGCTGCCCGGATGCGAAGCCGCCGCTTGACGTCATCATGAAGGTTTCTGATTGTAATGCTAGCCATGGTACCTCCGCTCGCATGTCATCATCGCATGCAACGCTATCACAATCAACAACAGTGGTTCTGCTCTCACTGCTGTGACCTCCACCGCTTTGTGGCGAGGTTTTTCCGGGGCTATGTGGCACCGATAACGAGGGTGGCGCGGGCTGCGTGGACGACGTCGTCGGTGATGGCGGTGAGGCCGTTGATCTTTAGGATGCGTCCGATCTGTAAGAAGAGGCGCTGGAGCAGGCGAAAGTTGCCTCCCGTGATGCGGGCGATGGAAGCGATGGCCTGAGCGTCGGTGAAGTCGGCCTCGTCGAGTTCGAGGCCAAGCCGGCGCCAGTGACGGGTGAGCACAAAACTGAGTTCGTCGCCAGTGAGGGAGCGGTAATGGTGGGCGAAGCCCACGCGGCTGTAGAGCTGAGGGTAGCGCGCGAGGCGCTTCTCCATGCCGGGCATGCCGATCAGGATCACACCCCGGCTGGTGCGGTCGAAGATATCGCGCACGAGCTCGAGCGCCGCAGTCTGCATCCGCTCGGCTTCGTCGATGATGATGAGCTCAACCATGCGATTCTGGTCGCGGCGAAGGACTTTGCCGCCCTCCCGCTTGATCTGTGCCTCGATGCAGGCGCTGACCAGGACAAGGCTCTGGCCCATGGTGTCGCGCAGATCGCGCAGCGTACCGGTGATGGTCGGGGTATAGAACGCCGTCCGCGTGCGGGCGAGCTTCTCCTCGAGGGCTTTGCAGGCGTCCACGCTCAGGCCCCACCCCTCGATCATCGGCTCGGCCTCGTCCCAGTGGGCGTAGCGGCGCGCGGACAGGGTCTTGCCCACGCCTGCGGGTCCGAAGCACAGGCCGATGGTGCGGTGCCGGCGCACGGCGGTGGCGAACTCGACGAAGCGGCGGTGCTCCTTGGTTGCGATGAAGGTGCCCGCGCGCTCGCCCTCCGTCAGGCTGACCATCAGTCGTCCTCCTCGTAAAGGCGCAGCCTGATGCGAGCGCGCGAAGGCGGCTCCGGTGGAGCCGCGGTCTGAGCAGGGCCACCAGCGATGGGCAGGAAGTCGGCCACGCGCGCGATGCGCTCGCCGATGCCGGCCCGCAGGGCCAAGCGGTGCGCGCGCCGCGCCGCCTCGATGTCCTTGAGCGTGACCGCCTCGCCGGCGTGCTCCTCGCTGATGGCGCGGCAGACGAAGCGGTCGCGGTGGAACACCCGGATCTCTGACAGGTCGCGCGGGTCGAAGCGGACCGTCACCGCCGCGCCAACGAAGCCGGCAAGGGTCGGGCTTGCGTAGCGCAGGCCCTCGAAGCGGATGCCGTCGCGCTGCACGATCCTGGGCTTGACGTGTTGAACCAAAAGCAGGTCAAGCTCCTCCAGGCTATCGGGCAGACGCGGCAGGAAGGCGCCTGCGGCCCAGGTCTCGCTTGGGGCCTCGCCGGTCGCCGAATGAGGGCGCAGGTTGTAGGTGCCGACCACAAAGGCGCCGATCGCGCGGTCGAGCTCGGCCAGCGACAGCCGTGGCGCGCTGGCCGGCCGACCCCTGACAATGTGCCCGGGCAGCTCGGGCAGGAGCTCTGTCGTGATGGTGCCGAAGAGGCGCTCGATTTTGCCCCGGCCTTGAGGGCGAGCCACGGCCGAATGGATCAGCCGGATGCGCAGATCAGCCGCGACCTGCTGCAGATGGTCACTGGTAAAGTCAGAGCCATGATCAACGTAGAGGGCGTCGGGGATGCCGCAGACTGTCCAAGCAGCGTCCGCCTTGCGCCAGATCGCCGGCCGCAGCGCGAGCGAGGTGTTGAGCGCCGAGGGCGCGCCCAAGAACACCATGTAGCCCGTCACCGCCCGCGAGTGATCATCGATGACCGTCGTGAGCCACGGCCGCGCGGGCTTGCCCTTCTGGTCCAGGATCAAAACGTCCAGGAGGGTGTGGTCGGCCTGCCAGAGGGCGTTCGGCGCCTCCGCCCGGTGGCGGTGAATCAGCTCGAAGCGATCACGGAAGGCGGCTGGCCCGTCCTGCGCCAAAGTGACCATTGCCGGGTCGAGGGTGGCGAGGATCGCATGCACGGCGGCGTAGGACGGAGCGGGCCAGCCCTCAGCCCGCGCCGCTTCGACCACCCGCCGGTGGATGGCGGCTGCGGACCGGCGCGGCCGCTGGAGCCCCAGGCCCTCGATCAGGGCAATGAGCTTGGGCGGCAGCCGGCGCCGGCCAGCGTCGCGGCGAACGAGCCGGGCCAAGCCCTGAACGCCATCCTAGCGGTAGCGCGCCAGCCAGCGCTGTGCGGTCCGGAGTGGCACGCCCGCCTCCGCCGCGACCCGCGCGAGAGGCACTTCCTCCTCAAGGGTGGGCTGGAGCACGGCCAGGCGGGCCATAGCCTCGCGGCGTCGGTCTTCGGGGAACGCCGCGAAGGGAGCTTCGGTCGACTTGGACGTGTCCCGTTTCATGGGGAGCCCCTCTGCCAACTCGGCCTGCACCCCTCGACGCGTCCGAAAGGGGATCGTTAAGAGGACGGCCAGCTTGCCCCTGAACAGGCTCGTCGAAGGCCAGCAAAAGCTGGCAGGACGAAATCTCAGATGAATGGTCCGATATTTTTTGCAATGAAGGGGCGGCTACTGTTACAGATCCAGCCATGACACAGATCTTGATCGGCTACGCCCGCTGTTCCACCGACAAACAGGACCTTGCTGCGCAGAAGGGCATCCTTGCCAGCTTCGGGGTTGCATCCGATCGCATCTACACCGACCACGGCTTTACCGGCACGAACCGCGCCCGCCCAGGTCTCGATCAGGCGCTTGCAGCCTTGCGGGAGGGTGACACGCTGGTCGTGCCGAAGCTGGACCGCCTGGCGCGTTCCGTGCCCGACGCCCGTGACATTGCTGACAAGCTGACCGCACGTGGGATCAAGCTACAGCTTGGAGCCGCCATCCATGATCCGGCCGACCTTATGGGCAAGCTGTTCTTCAACATCCTGGCGACCTTTGCCGAGTTCGAGGCGGACCTGATCCGAATGCGAACCCGCGAGGGCATGGCCGTGGCTCGTGCCAAGGGCAAGCTGCGTGGCAAGAAGCCGAAGCTGTCGGACCGCCAGCACAAGGAGCTGCGGCGCATGTATGACACCGGCGACTATTCCATCAGTGATCTGGCAGAGGTGTTTTCGATCTCGCGGCCGACCGTGTATCGCACCCTAGGCCGGCAGGCGGCGGCATGATGGTAGATGATCCAAAGCCTCCACGCCCACCGTCGCTGAAAAGCGAGACCCGCCAAACGAACTGGCGCCGCACCAACCTGCCGAAATACCAGGCCCATCTTGCGGTTCAGCGGGCGCT
Source organism: Paracoccus sp. S4493 (assembly GCF_000967735.1). NCBI lineage: Bacteria > Pseudomonadati > Pseudomonadota > Alphaproteobacteria > Rhodobacterales > Paracoccaceae > Paracoccus > Paracoccus sp. S4493. The sequence continues at coordinate 19,412 of NZ_JXYF01000132.1, read as the reverse complement.
CATGTCTGGCGCACTGGAAAAGCAGGGCTGCGAAGTCTGCGGCGCTGCCAAGGTTGATGCCCATCACGACCGATACGATGAACCCTTGAACGTGCGGTGGCTCTGCCGCAGCCATCATGTCAAGCTGCATCATTACGGTGAGGATATGTTTCCCATTGGCCGACAGCAGGCGGTCGTAAAGGACTAACGCAGCCAGCGACCTGGGGCGATGGGGACGAAGCGGCCACTGAGGGTCGGCCCCGCGCGTGACGCGAGAGAGCCATTGCAGTCATTCATGAGTTTCTTGTGTTATAAAAAAGCGATAATTACGAGGATGACTAATGCCCCTACCTGCGTTCATTCATAGCAGCGCAACGATCTCGGAGTGCCGCCGATACCGTTACACTTTGAAACGGGTTTGGGACGCAGAACTTCCAGTCTGTACCTTTATCATGTTCAATCCGAGCACAGCGGACGCAGAGGTTCTCGACCGGACGATTTCGCGCTGTGTAAACTTCGCCATCCGCGAAAATTGCGGCGCTTTGCTTGTCCTCAATGTCTTTTCTCTTCGGTCACCGTATCCAAATGACGTGCGAGCTGCAGGCCATGAAGCAATCGGGCCAGAAAATGACGAAACGATCTCAGCGGAACTTGAGCAAGCAGAAGGGCCCGTGATTGCCGCTTGGGGTGGTTTCCGATGGGCGCGCGAGCGTATTGAAGCAGTTCGGGAAATTATCGGTGAACGCCAAATCCTGTGCCTTGGCCTTAACAATGATGGAACGCCGTGCCATCCCCTATACCGGCCGCATGACACGGTTTTGCAAGTCTTACCTTAAGAACAATGCCGAATGGCCGGATTCCAGAAAGTACGGTCGCAGACCACATCCAGCTGCGAATGGCACCTTTGTCCGCATCGCCGCCGCTGGCTTCACCGGATTTCCGTATTTTCCTTGGTGCCTCCAGCGTCGAACGCCCGATAGACCGTCATCCGGGACACCCCGAGGTCACGGGCGATCCGAGCCTTGGACAGGCCATCTGAGGCCAGCTTACGGATCTTCGCATCGTCCACCCGCTTTTCCCGTCCCTTGTAGACGCCCTTGCCCTTTGCCGCCTCGATGCCGGCGCGCTGACGATCGCGAATGAACTTCAGCTCCATGTCGGCCACCATGCCGAGAACGGTGATGACCATCCGCCCCATGTCTCCGGCCGTGGTCACTTCGGGTTCGAGAACGCGAAGCGACGCTCCCTTTGCATCCAACTCATGCACCAGGTTCAGCACGTCGCGGGTTGACCGACCGAGCCGGTCGAGACGATGCACCACCAACTCGTCGCCCGCGCGCAGAAACTCCAGAATCGTCGCCAACTCGCTGCGGCCCTCGCGGGATGCTCCCGACCCGGTCTCGGCGCGAATGATCTCGCAGCCTGCCGACTTCAGTTTGGCTTTTTGAATGTCGAGATCCTGGCTCATCGTGCTGACGCGGGCATATCCGATCCGAGGCATGGGCAATCTGTCACGTTAGGGTGGTTGAGGTCCTGATACTGTCGCAAAGGCATCTTTGCCACTCTTTTGTGACACTCCAAGCCGTCACATCTGAATGTCACATCTAGGTGTGCCTAAATGTGACACAGAGAGCGGGCTGGTGGTTTAGAAACGGAGCTGCTTGCCTATTGGAGATGACTTTCCTGTTGTATCGATACTAAATATACTAGTGGGTATCATTTTTGAAAGTTAGACCAAAAAGGATATGCCTGTCATGACCACGCAGCGGGTACGGATCATCGAGGGGGGCAAGCTCGTCATCCCCGCGACCATGCGGCGAGAGTTGGGGATCGCAACAGGCGATACCGTGCTTGTCGAGATTGATGGCGGCGAGTTGCGCGTCCGCTCGCTCCCACAGGCTGTTGCCCGCGCCCAGGCCATCATGCGGCGGCATGTACCCGAAGGCGTGTCGCTTGCAGACGAGCTGATCGCCGATCGCCGGCGCGAGGCAGAGCGTGAGTAAGGCCGCAGTCTTGGACGCCTCAGCGCTTCTTTGTCTTTTGAATGGCGAGCCGGGTAGCGAGCGCGTTCTGGAAGCCCTGCCCATGGCAGTGATCGGCGCCACCAATTTCGCCGAGGTCGCATCCAAGCTGCGCGAGCGCGGCCTGAGCGTCAACGAGGTGGAGGACGTGCTCGGAGGCCTGCGTCTCGATATTCGGCCTCTCACCCCGGCCCAGGCCTACGCCATCGGTCATCTGCGCCCGGCGACTCGCTCCCTGGGACTATCGCTTGGTGATCGGGCGTGTCTTGCCCTTGCCGCTGAACTTGGCATACCTGCCCTGACTGCGGATCAAGTCTGGGCGGAGCTTAAAATCGGCGTTTCGATTGAGCTAGTTCGAGATCCAAGCATAGTGTGATCCTAGGTGTTCAGTCCCGACATCAGGTGGATCGGATCCAGGATGAATCGATCCGGCTCTGAAGTCCAGATTTTGCAGATGTATTCGTAGGGCGTGAGACCACCGAGGGTCTTGAGCCGACGCGCGAAGTTGTAGGCTGCCATGAAGTCCTCGAGATGCGTACGCAGTTGCTCGTGGCTGTCATAGTGGAAGCGCTTGACGTTCAGCGGGAAAACGATCCACCGGATCGTTTTCTGATCCGCTTCACCCTCCTTGATTGTGCGGTTCATCCGCTCGACTTGACCATTGGTCCATGGATGGATGGGTTTTGTCAGACGGTGCTCGATCCCGTTGGCCTCGCAGATCATGTCGAAGCGCTTTGGCCTGGAGTAGATGGTGTTCCGGTTCCGGGGCTGCTCTGCGAACTGAATTCCGTTGTCAGTAAGAATGGTGTGGACCTGGTAGGGCACCGCATAGAGCATGTGCTGCAAGAACTCCCATGCCGTCTTCCTGTCGGCATTGTCGACCAGCTGGGTGACCGCGAACTTGCTGGTCCGATCAATGCCGACAAAGAGGTAGAGCTTGCCTTCAGCGGTCTGAAGCTCTGCGATGTCGATATGGAAGAAGCCGATGGGGTAGCGCTTGAACTTTTGACGTTTCGGCTTGTCCCCTTCGACATCCGGCAGCCGGGAGATACCATGACGCTGCAGACACCGGTGCAGCGCTGATCGCGTCAGGTGCGGGATAGATGGCTGCAGAGCGAAGAGGCAGTCATCCAGTGGCAGCAACGTGTGCCGCCGGAACGCAACGACCATTGCCTCTTCTGCCTCGGTCAAGGTCGTTGAACGAGGTTCCTTTGGCCCGGTCTTCAGATCCTCGATCGTCGCCCGTTTGCGCCACTTCGCCACTGTCTTGGGATTGATGCCGAACTCCCGGCTCAGCGTCGCGAGCGAAGCCTGCGATCGCTGTATTGCTGCTCTGACAGCGTGCGTGGTCGTGGCGCTTCCGTGACGAACTTGTCCCATAGTGCCTCCTTCCATTCCTGAGAAAGGATCGCACCATCAAACCATGGGATCAAACACATAGAGTGTCAGCATTTCTCGCCTTGGCCACCGCAAAAATATGGCTGCCATACTTTGTCAACAGGGCCTAATGTCGATTGATCCTAAGCCTGACCCCGCCCATCTAATCATAAGACTTCCAGCCAACATGCTCACTCCAATCGCGAGGAGGAGGGGGCCGGCGAACTCCTCGGCCACTGTACCCGACGTCGAGGAAACCGATAGCAACATCAGGCTGAATTCTCCCCCGTTGGCCAAGATGACTCCGGTCCGCAATGAGGTCTGAAGCGCTTCGCCGAATAGTCGGGCGACGACGAAAACAATCAGCGTCTTTCCGCAGAGTATTATTGCAAGCCAGACCAGCACGGCAGGCCATTGAGATGGAAGGATCCAAAGTGGCAATTGAGTCCCGATACCGATAAAGAAAATCCCGACAAACAAATCGCGGAAAGGCCGTATCTCGTTCTCGACAGCATGGCGCGCGTCTCCCTCGCCGATGATCATGCCGGCCGCGAATGCGGCGAGTGCCGGAGAAAGGCCGGCGGTGGCCGCGACAATCGCGGACCCTAGTGCAATGGTGAGCGCGAGAAGCTGGGCAAGTTCCGGATCGCCACGCGACGCTACCCAACGGGCCAGCAACTGCAACGGGCCACGCGCAATGAACAGAGCTGCAACCAATGCCGTTGCACTGGCGACGACCGTTATCACGCCATGTCCCTCGGCGGCTCCGCTCATCGAATCGTGCAGAAGCAGGAATGCTACAGCTGCCAAGTCTTGAAACAGAAGCACTGCAATGGCCAGACGCCCTTGGGCCGATCCCAGAGCGTTCGCGCTTGCGAGCACCTTGAGGCACATGGCCGTCGATGACATGGCAACGGCCCCGCCGATGAGGATAGCGGGGACGGGCGCGAGATCGAAGATCAGACTCGCTATCAACGACACCGATATCGTCGTGACTGCAACCTGCGCGGCTCCAAGACCGAAGACATGCTTCCTGAGCGTTACGAGCTTCTCGAACGAGAATTCCAGGCCAAGAGCGAACAGCAGGAGTACTACTCCGATCTCGCCGATGCTGCTCAGGGCAGCGTTTTCGGCAATCAGGCCGAGGCCGGCAGGTCCGATGACTATGCCGGCAAGAATGTAACCGACGATACTGGGCATGCCGATCCGTGAACATATCGTCACGAGCACGAACGCGGCAAAGACCAACAAGGCCGCACTTTCAATAAATCCGGTCACGCCATGCATGTTCTTGTCCTTCTTGTCCTGATGGCATGGCGCAGGTAAGGCCAATACCTGTAAACTCTAGACGTGCGACCGCGCCCACTGCGCTATCTGCGCGGCAGGCATTGCACCGCTCGTCCTCGCGATTTCCTTGCCGCTCCTGAACAGGATCATGGTGGGAGTGCCGCGGATCCCGTAGCGGCCGGCAATCTGCTGTTTGGCCTCGGTGTCGAGCTTGCCCAGGCGGACATGGGGTTCGAGCGAGCGCGCCGCCGCCTCGAACTGGGGCGCCATCATCTTGCATGGCCCGCACCACTCGGCCCTGCGTGAATCTACCCGGTCCGAGCCGATCTTCGACGGCGGGGCCGAAGATCCACAGCGTCCACATGTTGAGGATGAGGTGAAGCCAGCCCGCATGAAGGAAGATGTTGGTCAGGAACGGGGTCCAGTCGGACGGGGCGACGAGGCGGAGCTGACCGAAGACGCGCGACGGCACTAGCGCGAAGTCGAACGGGAACCGGTCGAGCACGCGCGGCGGCAGGCCGACCTGATAGAGGAACGCAAGGGCGCTGATCCCAATGACCGACCAGACGACGATCGGCGGGTATCGGCGTGCGACGGTGTCAGCCCACGGGAACATGCGACGCCTCGTCGCGCCTGTGGCCGGCCGTCGTCACGGTTTCTTCCCTGCGACTGTCACACCCGTCCACGCCGGAGGATCAGAGGCAGGAAAGGATTCGAGCGAGGCTTCGAGGACCGGGTCGAAACTCTCCCTGTCGCTGGTAGACGGGTCGGCCGTGCTCTCATGCTGGACGCCTCTTGAGAGGCGGCGATCGGGGCGGAACGGGACCCGGAAGGCTCCCGGGGCATCGACGCCCCTGTGCAGCCGGTGGCGCGTCTCCCCCGCCCACGGGTTCGCCGCACGGGCCTTTCCGACGTCCTCGCGCACGACATATCGCCAGTCCTGCCGCTCGGCGAAGTCCACGGCGCTGTCGCGGTCGGGGAATTTCAGCCGGATCTGGCGATAGGGATCGTCGCTGGAGGTATGTCCCATCAGCGGGTCGATCTGCGGCGGCCGGGACGGCTCGAACTCCAGGACCCAGTAGTTGGGCCGAGGCGCCGATGTCATCGCGGAACGGGCAGGACGGTAGATGATTGCCGTCGGCACGTCCCAGGATGGCAGATCGGTTCCGGGAATTTTCGGCGGGAATGGTGGACGATTATGGCCGCGCATATCAGTTCTCCCGGGTGTCGGTGGATACGAGAAGGTGACGTTCGAGATCGTCGAGTTTTTCCATTCGCCTCGAATTCAGGCGAACGGCGCGTTCGGTGTTCTGCGAAGGAAAGGCAGCAGCGTGCAGCACGTCCGACCGCATCGCTATCGTAAGATCGGCGACGGCATTCATCACGCGCTCTCCGTCCCCGTCCGAGAGCGTGCCGTCAGCAAAACCGGACTGCAAGCTCTCCAGTACCTGCTCGAAGCTGGACACGACCCCTGCACTCGCGACCACAGCCAGCTTGTGGCTGAGAACACGCAGTTCATCGATCAGCCTCGCATCGTGCCTTGCGGTTTCCACGATCTCTGCGACCTTCTCGATGCAGGCCATGTAAATGTCGCATTGCTGCTGGAGGATGATGACCCTTCCTTCCTTGCGAAGCTCGAGATCGGTCTGGCGGTTGAGAAGCGCCGCGGTCAGAATGATCGTCACGACAGCGCCGAGAAAGATGAGCGTCATCTCCTGCGCGAAAGGCAGCGTGTCTTCGGCAAGATACATCGAGCGAAAAACGAAAACGATGCCGATGCCCAAGGCAGCGGCCGCAGCCGCAAATGCCAAGTCAGGCAGGCGGTTCGACATCAGCACCTCGCATTTTCGGTGTCAGGTGGCATGCACGGCTTTGCATCGGCGTCCGGCGCCTCTGCGTCCCGGTGCCGCAGGAAGATTGGCGTCGGACCGCTGCCGAACGGATTGAAGCCGGTGCTCAGGCAACGGTCGAAGATCGTTTCGTCCCATCGGGTGAAATCGTGCTCCTCGCCGGCAAGTCGCCCGTCATCCACCACAGGGCACCTCACGCCTTTGCCGATGGGGGAGCGTCATCGAAGGCCGCACCGTCCGAACGATCCGCCTTGCGAAGCCGTAACCCGAGGAGGATCATCATCACCCCGAAGAACGCGGCGTAGAAGCCGATCAGCCAGCCGAGCGCGAGGAAGCTTTCGACCGGGCGCGTCAGCAGCATCCAGGTCACGACGACACCGAGAACGACCGAGAGAAGGCCGCTCAGGATCAGCCAGATTTCGCCGTCGATTTCCTTTCGCAGGCGGATCGCTGCCGCGATCTCGAGGGCACCCGAGAACACGGACCAGAAGGCGATGCTGGCCCAGAGGAATGTCGCAAGCACAAGCGTCGCGACAAAAGGCGAGACAACCACGACGACGCCCGTGGCGATGCCCAGAATGCCGCTGAACATCAGCCAGCCCCAGCGTTCGCCCTTGCGGATGTTACGTATCGCGGCGACGAGGCCGAACGCGCCGTCGGCAAAGGCGAACGCGCCGAAGACCAGCGTGAGCGCCAGAAGCGATTGCGCAGGCATGACGAAGGCTAGCACTGCGATGATCAATGCGAGCACGCCGCGTAACACAAATGCCCACCAATTCCGGGACAGGCTGCACAGCATGTCCTGCATCTTGTCGGTCGGGTTTTCAGAGGCTGTGGTCATTGGTCGATCTCCTATTCAGTTCCATGTCAGGTGTCGGAGCCGGCCTCCTCGCCGGTTAGGGCGGCGGCCACGCGGCGGCGATCCTCGATCGGCTGAGGCAGACGCTGCGTGTGAGCGATTTCCCGTTCGATGGGCGCGCGGCCTGATGGATCTCTGACCAACCCGGCTTCGGCAAGCCTCGCGCGTAGTGTCGCGCCCGCATTTTCTGCGATCTCGGCGACCTCTGTCTCGGTCAGGCCGAAAAGGTCTGCCGTCTCCGCGATCGTGGCGTCTTCCAGGTACATCCGATACAGGACGCGGCGCTCGACCGGAGCAAGATCTGCGATAGCCCGGTGCAATGCCATGGCGATCTTATGACGATCCACTTCGGTCTCGAGGTCTGTGCCGCCGTCGTCGGCGATGAGGTCCTCCAGCATCAGCACTTCGTCGGGCTGGTAGAACTCGAACATCGCCTGATCCGCCTCGGTCGGATCCTCCGCCGGGGCCTCGGGTTCCGCCTCGATGGAGGCGGCATCCTCAGGCACGGCGCGGCGGGCGGCGCGGGATTCTTCCTCGATGGTCTCAAAAGCCAGCCGTTTCAGCCAGTCGCCGACGGAAAACTCCGAAGGCCGATCCTCGAAGCGGGCCAGCCCCTTGAGGATCGTCGCATCGACGATATCGCGAACGCTCAGGTAGCCAGCCGGCACAGACCCGCTACACTCGAGATAGGTCAACTCGCGCCTGACGGTATCGTAGACCGTATCGAGATGATCCTCGATCAGGTCAAAGAAGAGCTGGCGCCGGTCCGCTTCCGCCGCATCCCGCGCGGGCGACAGCGGGGCGCCGATCCGGCGCCGGCGGGCGGGACGCTTGTATTCAGGCTCGTGCTTGAGGCGCGCCACATGCCGATCGACCTGGTGGCGCAGGTCGGCAAAGGCCTTGCGCAGGACAGGCTCGATCTCGAATCCCTCTTCCCGCGCCGCGATCACGCCCGACGGCAGTTGCAGGCGCAGGCTGACTTCGATGCGCTTCTTGCCCCTCGTCTGCGAGGCAACGACTTCGAGCCGGACCAGATCCTCGCGAAAGCGCGCAAGGTGCGGTTCAAGTTGCCGCACTTCTTCCTCGATGACCTCAGGCGCGCGCTGTTGGCCGTGCCGGTCGAGATTGCGGAATGATCTAATGACGTTCATGCCGTGGACCTTCCTATAACTCTCCGAAGAGATGGTCCGGCGCGACCGATATCGCGCCGGGCCAGTCTTTTGCGCTGTCACTCGGCGGACTTGTCGTCCTTGGACTGCACCTCATCCCCAACGCTGGGCTTCGGAACGTCCGTGTTGTTTTCGGCAACTTCGCTGGGCTCCTCGATCCCGGCCTTGGCCTGATCGTCCGGGCTGTCGTCACCGGTGTCCTTTACGATCTTTTCGAACACGACCCTCTGTTCGTCTTCCGACCAGGCGACGCGGACCTTGTCACCATCCTCGATCCGCCCGGAGAGCATCTCGCGAGCCAACTCGGTCTCCAGCTCCGACCGGATCAGCCGGCGCAGCTCGCGGGCGCCGAATTCGGGGCGGAAGCCGACCGCGCCGAAGTGATCCACGACGCTCACGTCCAATTCGAGTTCGACGCCCTGGGTAAGGGCGGTCCGCTTCACCCGGTTGAGCTGCAACTCGACGATCTGGCGGATCTCCGACTGATTCAGCGAATGAAAGACGATGATCTCGTCGATCCGGTTGATGAACTCTGGCCGGAAATGACCGCGCAACACCTCCATCAGTTCGGATTTCTGCTTGGCCTCGTCGAACTCACTGCTGCCGCGTTTCGTGAGGTTGCGCTGGATGATGTCGGAACCGAGGTTCGAGGTGGCGATGATGATGGTGTTGGTGAAGTCCACCACGCGGCCCTTGCCATCTGTCAGGCGGCCATCGTCGAACACCTGAAGCAGGATGTTGTACACATCCGGGTGTGCCTTCTCAATCTCGTCGAGCAGCACCACCGAATAGGGCCGGCGGCGGACCTTTTCGGTCAGCTGGCCCCCCTCGTCATAGCCGACGTAGCCGGGAGGCGCGCCCACCAGCCGGGCGACCGAGTGGCGCTCGCCATACTCGGACATGTCGATGCGGATCAGCGCATCCTGGTCGCCGAAGATCACCTCCGCGAGCGTCTTGGCCAGTTCCGTCTTGCCAACCCCGGTCGGCCCGAGGAACAGGAAGGTCGCAGTCGGACCGGATCCTTCGCGCAGACCCGCGCGCGCGAGACGCACCGCATCGGCCACGGCGCGGATCGCTTCTTCCTGGCCGATGACGCGCTCGTGCAGCTTCTCCTCGAGCTTGAGGAGCTTGTCCTTCTCCTCGGCGGTCAGCTCCGTGATCGGAACGCCGGTGATCTTGGAGACGATCTGCGCGACGTGATCGGCGCGCACCTCGGCGGTCGCCGAAGCCTGGTCGCGCTTCCAGATTTCCAGAAGCTCGTCCAGCTCCTTCTGCTTCTGCTCCAGCTCCTTCTTCAGTTCTGCTGCTCGGTCGAATTGCTTGCGGGCTGCGGCATAGTCCTGCTCGCGCCTGATCTGCGCGGCTTCGGCCTCCAACTCCTGGACGTCCACAGGGCGCGCTGTGGCACTGATCTTCACCCGTGCGGCTGCCTGATCGATCAGGTCGATCGCCTTGTCGGGCATGAAGCGGCCAGTGATGTAGCGATCAGAAAGCTCGGCTGCCGCGACGATGGCCTCGTCGGTGATCGTCACCTTGTGGTGCGCCTCCAGCGTGTCGCGCAGGCCGCGCAGGATCATGATGACCTGAGCTATCGTGGGTTCCTCGACATAGACCGGCTGGAACCGTCGCTCGAGCGCCGCGTCCTTCTCGATGTATTTCTGGTACTCGTTGAGCGTCGTCGCGCCAATCAGGTTCAGCTCGCCCCGCGCCAGCGCCGGCTTGAAGGTGTTGGCGATGTCGAGACCACCTTCGCCACCGCCCTGGCCGGCGCCGACGATGGTGTGCATCTCGTCGATGAACAGGACCAGGCTGTCCTTCTCCTCGGTGATCTCCTTGAGGATCTTCTGGACTCGCTCCTCGAATTCGCCGCGATACTTCGACCCGGCCACCATCGAGTTGATGTTGAGCTCGACCAGCCGCTTGTCGCGCAGCGCCTCGGGCACTTCGCCCGCGACGATCCGTTGTGCAAGTCCCTCGACGATGGCGGTCTTGCCCACGCCGGGCTCGCCGATCAGCACCGGGTTGTTCTTTTTCCGGCGGGCCAGCACTTCGATCGTCGTCTCGATCTCGCGGGCGCGGCCGATGACGGGATCGAGCTTGCCATCGCGGGCGAGCTTCGTCAGGTCACGGCTGAACTGGTCGAGATCGGGTGTGTTCGACGGAGTCTCGACGCGGCCTTCCTCGGCTCCCTTGCCGACCACCTTCGTCACCTGCTGACGCAGCGCCTGCGGCGTCAACCCCAGCTTGCGCAGCATCGCGGCCGCAAGGCCTTCGCCCTCTTCGGCGAGCCCGATCAGCAGATGTTCCGGCCCGACATAGGAATGGCCAAGCTCGTTCGAGGCGATGAAGGCCCGGTTCAGCGCGTCCTTGAGACGCGGGCTGACGCCGATTTCGCCTTCCGTCTTGGCGTCTCCACGCTTCGCTTCCTTCTCGATCTGGCGCCGCAGATCGTCCACATCGACCTTGAACTGTTCCAGGATCGTCTTGACGACGTCAGACGAGGTCAATGCCAGAAGCAGATGTTCGGTATCGACCTCGCTGCGCCCGAATTCCCCGGCCTTCTGTGCCGCATCCTGCAGCAGCTTGTTGCCCTGTTCGCTCAGCCGGTCGGCGATGGTGCGTCCGCCGCCGCGCCGCGATCCACGCCGCGGCGCGCCCTCGCCGACAGTGGCGTCGACGACAGCGTCATCGCCATCACCCATAGAGCCGAGCGTGCCGCCTTGCAGCGGACTGTCACCAAAGAGGCTGCCGAAACCGCTCTCGCCGAAGAATTCGTCAAGAAGGGAACGCCGTCCGAACAGGGACTCCAGCGGCGAGGCGCTGCGCCCCGACCGGCGCGCCATTTCGCTGTAATGCTGGTTGCAAAGCTCCATGTTCTGAACCCTGCCGTTCACCGAGGCGCGCACGCGCGCCGTCGCCGGGCGACCGCAAATATCGCAAGCTCCGTTTGCCATTCGTCTTCTCCGTTTCATTATCCAGTCAGGGTTGGTCGCCGATCATCTGCGCCAGTGACAGTGTCACGCAGCGACCGCTTCCGTTCTTTTCACCTTGGACCCAATTGCCACAAGATCGGGCTCGTCCACGGTCTCTCGTTGCAGGAGACCCTGCGCCGATTGCTCGAGAAGATCCAGTCTTTCTTTCCATACCGATTTGCTCCCTCTAGCGTGAGTGCTGCGCACGTATGCGTTCGAGAAGTGCGAGAAGAACACGCCTCTCGTCGACTGATAGGTCCGGTAAGATGTCTTCCTTCAACGCCGCTCGTCAGGGGTCTAGTTGTCGCAAGCTTTTCTGCGTCTTTCTCGTCGGCACAACGGTCTGCGACCGCCGCTCATTTTATGACGGCGACCGCTCAACCCAGCCCCCGCGCCATGCGGTCCACGAGTTGCCCTCCAGCCGCGCCGTGAGGTCGCTGATCACGAGGCCGGGGAATCGTCCACATGGGCGGCTGCCATCCACGACAGTCGCGTCTGACCGGGCTCACGGCTTTCATCGTCGATCCGCTGCTGGATGTGCTGGGCGACCCGATGGATCGTCGTGCCGATCAACGCATCGCCGGATGCAATCATCATTTGACCTCCAAGGGTCTGTTGGTCGTCGCGAAGCTCCATCAGACGCCGCTGGAGATTGAAATGCTAGCATAAATTATGTTTGCGTTGTATATCCTTGTGAGCGTAGAATTGAAAAGGTTTCGGGATCGATATCTCTTGCGGTGGCGATGGAACCGCGAAAGCAGTGTTTTCCTGCACGACGTCGTTGAGCCACAGGAGACCAGCAATGCTCTATCCAACATATCTACGCCGCAGCGACCCCTTTGCGCTGATGCGCTCCATGATGCGCGATCTCGACCGCGGTTTCTGGCCGTCGCCGTCTCGTGCGGCATTCCCGACAGTGAATGTCTGGCAGGATGCGGAAGCCGTCGCCATTACTACCGAACTTCCTGCCATCGAGCCGGGCGATATCGAGATCGCGGTCAAGGACAACGTCCTGACGATTTCGGGCGAACGAACGGCGTCCGAGGTGTCCGAGGGCGCGCGCTGGCACCGCAGAGAGCGCGGGTATGGCAAGTTTTCTCGCGCGATCCGTCTGCCCTTCGCGGCCTCGGATGACAAGGTCGAGGCGAAGATGGCGAACGGCGTACTGCGGGTCGTCATCTCCCGGCCTGAGGAGGAGAAGCCGAAGAGAGTTGAGATCAGGGCAGCCTGAGAAGGGCTGGAACGATGAGCACCGACATCACGCAAGCCACCGAAAAGACGCCGACTGACGCGCCTGAAACCGCCGGCGGCGGCCGCATCTACCACCCGCTGACCGATATCGTCGAGACCGATCAGTGTGTCTCCATGATGGTCGAAATGCCTGGGGTCGCCGCCGGTGCGGTCAAAATCACACTCGAAAACCGCGGGCTGACGATCCGCGGCAAGGTTGAGCCGATGCGGCCAGAAAACCTGGAACTTGCCTATGCTGGACGTGCCGAGGGCGATTTTGAGCGTGACTTCACGCTTTCCGAGAACTTCGACCCCGACAGGACCGAAGCCGAGATGCGTGGAGGCGTCCTCACTTTGACGCTCCCCCGAGCCCCTGAGGCGCAGCCGAAAAGGATCGCCGTCAAGGGCGCCTGAAAATCGAAGGAGACACCATCATGCAGATCAAGGACCTGATCCCCTGGGCGCGCAAGGACGGCGCGCCAGACGCCAAGAGCAGCGAAGACAACCCGATCGCGACGCTCCAGCGCGAAATGAACCATGTGTTCGAGAACTTCTGGAACAGGGTCGGTCATTTCGAATGGCCCTTTGGTAGCGGCGAGGCGAAATCCGACGTGGTCGAGACCGACAAGGCGATCGAAGTGTCGATCGAACTGCCGGGCATGGAGATGAAGGACATCGAGGTGACGGTCAACGATGACATGTTGACTGTGAAGGGGGAGAAGAAGATCGAGCGCCAGGAGGAGAAGAAGGGATACTACCTCTCCGAGCGCAGCTACGGCGCGATCTACCGGACAATTCCGCTCCCCCCCGGTGTGGATGGCGAAAAGGCGCAAGCCTCCTTCAAGAACGGGGTTCTGACGATCAAGCTGCCCCAGACTCCCGAGGCGCAGGCCAAGGTCAGGAAAATCGCGGTCAAGGAGGCCTGATCCGGGCATTGATCGTGCCAACTCTGCGGCGAAACCGCCGTAGAACCAATCACAGCCGAAAGGAACAGACTGATGAAACTCAGGAATCTTTACGCGGGAACAGCTTTGGCCCTGCTGATTGTCAGCGCCGGCCCTTCCTGGTCTCAGGATACGGCTCAGGCGGAAGCTGAAGCGCAGGCGGTCAACCGGGAGCAGGTCGAAGAGAGCGTGACCGCCGAAACCGATTCACAGCTCGCCGATAAACGCACCGCCGTGATCCAGGAGGCGGTCGACGCGCTCGATGAAACGAACGCTGCGATCGCCGCGATCGAGAAGGGCGATATAGATGCGGCGATTGCTGCGCTCGCGTTGGCCACGGGGAAGCTCGAGACCGTCGTCGCGCGTGAACCGGATCTCGCTTTGGCGCCCGTACGGATCGATCATGTCACCTATGACGTTCTGGGCAGCGTCGAAGCCGTCCGAGGACTCGGCAAACAGATCGCGGACTTGGTCGACGATGGGAAGTTCCAGGAAGCGAGACCGCTGCTGAGCGGGTTCGCGTCCGAGGTTGTCATCCGGACAACCAGCCTTCCGCTTGCGACCTATCCCGACGCGATCCTTGCAGCGACGGCACTGCTTGATGACGGAAAGACCGACGAAGCGATGACGGTACTCAACGCCGCACTGAGCACCCAGGTGGTGACCGACATAGTGATCGCCCTGCCTCCGCTCAGAGCCGTAGCGATGATCGAGAAGGCCAAAGCTCTGCTCAATGACGACGGTGAGGCGGCGAACGACAAAGCCGCTACTGAAGATGCCGATCTGACGGCCGCCGACTATGTTGAGGCGGCACGCCAGGAACTCGAAATCGCCGAAGCGCTCGGCTACGGCCGCGAAAGCGATTTCGAGGATCTGCATGAGGCGCTGGATGAGTTGGACCGTCAGATTGAGGCGCAGGAGGATACCGGAGGGATCTTTGACCGTATCGACGATGGGTTTGGACGCCTGAAAGAGCGGCTGTTCAATCGAAACAGTGACATCTGACTTTGCTCATGTCTCAGGTTTGAACGCGGAGGGCTCTTGTGGCCCTCCGCACATCAAAACAGCGAAGGATACCGATCATGACCTCTGAACAAGAAACTATTCAAGAGACCGAAACGGCCGGTGATGCCACGAAGTCTTCCACGGAATTGGCAGAGAAGGCTGGGGCGACCAGCGGCAACGATGCACCGCGCGAACACGTCGACGGCAGTGTTTCGGAACATGTCTCCGCTGAGCTCTCCGATCGCAGGGATCAATTGATCAAGGAAGCGGTCGATGCTCTGGCAGAAACAAAGGTAGCGATCGAGGCCTTGCATGAAGGGAATAAACAGGACGCCATCGACGCGTTGGCCCGGGTGACTGGAAAGCTTGAGACGGTTGTCGCGCGAGAGCCGGACCTCGCAATGGCCCCTGTCGCCGCTGACTATCGCATCGTCGACTTGATTGCTACGCCGGAAACGGTACGAGATATCGGCATCTTGATCGAGCACCATGTTCGCCGCGGAGACTTTCAGATCGCGCGATCGCTGATGCGTGATTTTGCCAGTGAGATCGTGATCGAGCTCAGGGCATTGCCGTTGAAGACCTACCCTGACGCGATCCTCGAAGCCACGCGTCTGATTGATGAAGGCAAGACAGAGGCGGCAACCACGATCCTCAACACAGCCCTGTCGACAGTCGCAGTTGTTGAAACCGTCGTCCCTCTTCCAACCGTGCGGGCCAAAGCGATGATATCCAAGGCCAAGGCGCTACAGGCAGGTGAGGCTTCCGATGCTGACGGAAAACCGTCTCTGGATGACTATATCGAAGGAGCCAGGGTTGAATTGGAGATCGCAGAAGCACTGGGCTACGGGCGTAAAAAAGACTTTAAAGACCTACATAATGCGATAGCGGATTTGAAGAAATCGCTAAAGGACCGCAAGAAAGCGGCCGGGATCTTCTCAAAGATAGCTGATCACTTCGAAGACTTGAAAGCCCGATTGTTCGACGCGTCGCGATAGACTTCCCACCACGCGGATCAGTGCGTTTCAAATGGATAGGCCAGAACGCTGCATGACACGTTCTGGCCTTTTTTGATGAATGATCTGTAGTGGTTCGGATCTCACCGGCTCTGTTGCGCAAATCGGGTGATAGCCGAGGTTCCCCTTTCCCCGGACGGACTTATCCCTTTCCCCCGTCAGCGCCTATGGCACAGATTTAAGGTTGTGATTTAAGGAGGATTTGGGCTTCGTCGTAGTGACGAAGGAACGAAGATGAAGCCCAAATCCTCCAATTCAAAATCGCCGACCAAGCCCCCTGCAGAGCGCGTGGTCAAGGACATCCGGCGTCAGACCCGCCGCCACTTCTCGGCCGAAGACAAGATCCGCATCGTGCTTGAAGGTCTTCGCGGTGACGACAGTATCGCCGAGTTGTGCCGCAAAGAGGGCATCGCGCAGAGCCGGTCCTCAGCCGCCAGTAGATGCCGTTCAGAACCCGCCGGTCATCTACCCGCGGCACCCCGCGCGGCTTCAGATGGGCTCCTTCAGATGGGCTCCTTGCGTCGATAACCCTGCGCAGCGTCGCTTGCCGCTTTGCGGGCCATGGACAAACCGGGCTTTCATCGGACTTGGGCAAATGGCGGTCTAACCGTCTCGTCCAGGCTCGTCTGGATTGTTGGAATAAAGCGCAATTTTGTTTCCCTGAGGGTCCCGGAGATAGCCCACGTAGAAATGAGGGCCATACGCATCGCGGAAGCCAGGTTGGCCCTCGTCCCTACCGTTGGCAGCGAGCGCTGCCGAATGAAGTTCACGGACTTCTTGCTGGCTTCGTGTCTGGAATGCCACCATCGCGCCATTGCCAACCGATGCCGGACGTCCGTCAAATGGGGGTTTGACGTAAAATGCGGGCAAGACGGCAGGCTCGTCAGGAAGCTCGGGGAGCTCGTAGCTGAGACCTTCCGGGCCTTCTACCAGTTCGTAGCCGAGGGCAGGCAGGAACGCAGAGTAAAATCGCTTTGCGCGCGGGATGTCATCGGCACCGACGGTGATATAGCTGATCATACAACAGGTCCATTGTCAGAGGATGATAGGAGACTGAGCCGCCGGTCAGAGCGCGCGCGCTTTGATTTCGATTGGGTCAATTCCATGATGCCGCATCTTCTTTTCTGCCCTGGATCTGATGACAGCAAGCAAGGTTATCAATGCCGTGTCATGGGCGCATTCGCGGTCCATCTTTGTGTAGACGAGATCTAACTCTTGCTCGGTCCAGGTCTGTAAATCCGCAAGATTGTGTTGGTGCTGCACCTCAAGCTTGTCGAGCGCACGTGCAAACTTCGCCTCTGCGGTCTCGCAGTCTTCGTATTCACGCCATAGCTCAAAGAGCAATCTTCCCGACGCCGCTGGTAGCATCCCGCGCATGGCTTCCATGGCTTCCGCTTCATAAGCAAGCTTGGTGTTCTTACGGGTGCTTTCTTCAAAATATGGAATATCCCCGGTGATGGCCTCCGCTATGTCATGGAGTGCGATCAGCTTCAGGGTCTGTCCCAGGTCGACAGGATGCTGAAGGTGTGGAGCCATCAGGACGGCCGCCACTGACATCATCCACGTATGTTCCGCGACACTTTCCTGCCGGCCATTCGATAGCCAGCTATGGCGCATCTCGGTCTTCAAGTTTTCGGCCAAGCCCAACACGTCCACAATGCCCTCAGCATCGGCACTGGGAAGTGTCGCGCTATCGCAGTTGTTTTCTGTCATGGGGCCCTCCTGTCACGGCCAAACAGATGCGCCTTCCAGACCGGTGGTTTCTGGCAGGCCGCAGATCAGGTTTGCGTTTTGCACCGCATGGCCGGCTGCACCCTTGCCAAGATTATCCACCACACCCATCGCGATCACCAGGTTTCGCTCTGGATCAGCTGCATAGCTGACGAATGAAAGGTTCGAGCCGGTAGCCCATTTTGTTTGCGGCGGCTTATCGGTCACCCGCACAAAGGCACGGTCGGCATAGTAGCGCCTTGCCGCGTCTAGGCACTGATCGGTAGTCGCGGTTCCGCGACAGTAGATGGTGACCAGCACACCACGGGTCATCGGCACCAGATGCGGCGTGAAAACCAGACCGAAGGCGTCGCCACCGCTGAGATGTTCGATGGTCTTGGCTATCTCAGGCATGTGGACATGCTTGAGCAGACCATAGGGCTGCAAGTTCTCGTTGCTCTCTGCGTATCCGAACTTGCTGTCACCGCCGCCCCGACCTGCGCCGGAAATGCCGGTCTTGGCGTCGATGATGATGTTGCTGGGCGCGATCAGCTTGTTCACCAGCAGTGGAGCCAGAGCATTCAGCGTAGCTGCAGGAAAACAGCCGGGGTTGGCGACGCGGCTCTGACCTTCGAGTTGTGCAGGCCAGACGTCAGCCAAGCCGTATGCCCATCCCTCGACGTAGCGGTGGTCGCCCCCAATATCGACGATCTTCACTCCGTCCGGAACGCGCGCCAGCGCTTCGGCCGATGTGCCCGTAGGCAACGAGGCGAAGAGCACGTCTAGCTTCGGCAGCGCAGCAGGGTCCCATTTCTCGATCACCAGGTCGGCCAGCTTGTCCGGCACGCCGGGGAAGCGGTCAATCAATCGACTGCCGGCGCTACCCTCGCCTGCGGCGTACACCAGTTCGAACGACGGGTGGCTGGCGATCAGGCGCAGCGCTTCACCGCCGCCAAAACCGCTGATGCCGACAATGCCGACGCGAATGCTCATGGTGATGTCCTACTTACAAAAGCGGTAAACATAATCAGCAAGTTCACTGGAAACTTCGATGATTTACGCCCCATTGTCCACGCTTCCCACACAAATCCGCTGCTGATCCCCGGACCATGGAAGCGGCAAAATAAAAGGTTCAGCGTACTGCCGCAACAGACTGGCGGGGATTGACTTCTATTCCACATAAATGGAGATTTTTCGAGACGCGTCTCAGCAGTCTTGCAAAACTATTCCCCGCGCATTGAGAATTATTCAATTGATGAATCGTTCGTCCAATTGAGCGGGTTCAAAGATCGCATGGAAACCCATGCGGCCCAAATGCGGGATGCAGTCAAAACCGAAACAGGCATCCCGACATGTGTCGGCATCGCGCCCACCAAGACGCTTGCCAAGCTGGCGAATTACGCCGCCAAGAAGAACCCGATATTTTCCGGGGTCTGCAATCTCATGAACGAGGACGTGCGGGACTATGTAATGCGTCGCATTCCTGTCGGAGAAATCTGGGGCGTCGGGTCCGCGACCGAGGCCAAGCTGAAGGCTCAGGGGATCAAGTCTGCCGCCGACTTGCGGGATCTGCCTCTGCCCCTTGGCCGCAAGATCGGCACGGTTGTCCTTGAACGCCTGGTGGCCGAGCTGCGCGGGCTGTCGTGCATTGATTTTGAGGACGTGCCCCCACAGCGCAAGGGTATGGCCGTCACCCGCTCTGCGGGCACGCCCATGACCAGTTTCGACACGCTGGCCCAGGCCATCACCGCGCATGCCACAAGGGCGGCCGAGAAGCTGCGCCAGCACGAGCTGGTTGCAGGTGCGCTGACCGTTTTTTTTCACACGAACCCGCACAAGTCGGACCGCCCACAACACTCTGCGTCCCGCAGCGTGCGGTTGCGGCCCATGTCAAACCATACGTTCGACCTGGTAGATGCCGCTGTCTCAGCTGCGCGGGGGGGCTGGAAGGGCGATCCTTCAGGAAACGGCTATGGCTACACCAAGGCCGGGA
>NZ_JXYF01000131.1:0-1181 GCF_000967735.1 Paracoccus sp. S4493 | reverse complement strand
CATGGCAAAGGCAAAGTTTGAACGGAACAAACCGCACGTCAACATCGGCACGATCGGCCACGTTGACCACGGCAAGACGACGCTGACGGCGGCCATCACGAAGTACTTCGGCGAATTCCGCGCCTATGACCAGATCGACGGCGCGCCCGAAGAGAAGGCCCGCGGGATCACGATCTCGACCGCGCACGTGGAATACGAATCCGAGACGCGCCACTATGCGCATGTCGACTGCCCGGGCCACGCCGACTACGTCAAGAACATGATCACCGGTGCCGCCCAGATGGACGGCGCGATCCTGGTCGTGAACGCCGCCGACGGCCCGATGCCGCAGACGCGCGAGCACATCCTGCTGGGTCGCCAGGTGGGCATCCCCTACATGGTCGTCTACCTGAACAAGGTCGACCAGGTGGATGACGAGGAGCTGCTGGAACTGGTCGAGATGGAAGTCCGCGAGCTGCTGAGCTCTTACGACTATCCGGGCGACGACATCCCGATCATCAAGGGTTCGGCGCTGGCAGCCATGGAAGGCCGCGACAACGCCATCGGCGAGGATTCGATCCGCGCGCTGATCGCCGCCGTCGACGAGTACATCCCGACCCCCGAGCGTGCGATCGACCAGCCGTTCCTGCTGCCGATCGAGGACGTGTTCTCGATCTCGGGCCGCGGCACCGTGGTCACCGGCCGCATCGAGCGCGGCGCGGTCAACGTGGGCGACGAACTGGAGATCGTGGGCATCCGCGACACCAAGAAGACCACCTGCACGGGCGTCGAGATGTTCCGCAAGCTGCTGGACCGCGGTGAGGCCGGCGACAACGTGGGCGTCCTGCTGCGCGGCATCGACCGTGACGGCGTCGAGCGCGGCCAGGTCCTGGTCAAGCCGAAGTCGGTCACCCCGCACACCCAGTTCGAGGCCGAGGCCTACATCCTGACCAAGGAAGAGGGCGGCCGCCACACGCCGTTCTTCGCGAACTACCGCCCGCAGTTCTACTTCCGGACCACGGACGTCACCGGCACCGTCAAACTGCCCGAGGGCACCGAGATGGTGATGCCCGGCGACAACCTGAAGTTCGAGGTCGAACTGATCGCCCCGATCGCGATGGAAGAGAAGCTGCGCTTCGCCATCCGCGAAGGCGGCCGCACCGTCGGCGCAGGCGTCGTCTCCAAGATCATCAAGTGATCCA
>NZ_JXYF01000130.1:0-2407 GCF_000967735.1 Paracoccus sp. S4493 | reverse complement strand
GCAAGCGCGGTGATCGCCCCTCCGGGGGGATTTGGACAAGCCAAACGCCCCCTGCGTGGCGTTCCTTATCGCGACGGGACGGGCCTGACTGTCACCTTTCGGCCTGGTCGCGTCCTGCGCCTGACAGATCGCCCCCATCCACCCAAGGGGCTTTCGCGGCATATCCTTGCCCCTGCGGGCCTACGGTATTCCACGGTCCCCTTGTGCGTCTGTGACCGATCCGTCCTGCTGGTCCTTGCGCGACCGACCCGAAGGCTGACGAAGAAGTCAGGCCAGGCGCCGATCCGCGACCGTCACCAATGCGGGCACCGCGTTGCGGTGACAGTTTCTTTTTTGGCCCCTTACGGGGCTGTGCGCTCCCTCCCCTCAGGCATCAAAAGAAGTCCGAAGGGGGTGCTTTGGTCAAGCTATTTAATTGCCGAAAACGGCAATAAATAAGTGGGAAAGCGTTGTTATAAATAGTAAAAAGGAGGTGCGGAAGGGGCGCAGCAAGCGCACCACGCTAACCACTACAAGGAGGCCAGACATGGCTCTAGCAATCCAAACCGACACCGCCGCCGAGCAGGCGCGCGACCACATGCTGCGCCTGCTGATCGCAGAGCAGAACGACGCCTTCCGGCGCTGCCTGGGCTTCGCAGCCCTGTGGCGGGACCATCATCTGAAAGGCCGTGTTGTCGTCACGCCGGGTTTCGAGGCTCTGCCCGTGGTGACCAAATCCGCGCTGATGGAGAAGGTCATCAACTTCACCGACTTCACCGAGGAAAACGACCCTTGGGAGGATCACTCCTTTGGTCGCGTGGAGGCCGATGGCGCGGCGATCTTCTGGAAGATCGACCTTTTCGACACCGCCTACACCTACGGCGCAACGATGCCCGATTGTGCCTGTGACCCTGACCAGACGCGCCGTGTCCTGACGCTCTACCTGCCGTCCGAACACTGACCGGGGATCGGCCTGCTTTGCTCCGCAGGCAGGCCGATGCTTCCCGCAGCTTCACCGACAAGGGAATGAACACATGAGCAATGCAGTCTTGGAACAGCGTCTCGCAGAAGCATGGGCGCTGGTCAGGAAGGGCGACACCTTCGGTATCGGACGCCGCTTCCTGACGCAGCATGGGGCCGGTTGAAACCCCCCCCCATCGCTTTGTCCTGCCCTCACAGCCGGACGCCACATCAATCAAGTAATCGTCGCAAACAGGAATGCCACCCATGAAAACCGAAATCATCGCCGCCGCCCCGATCCAGTATTTCCCGCTGGCCCAACTCTATGTCTCCGACATGAACCCGCGTCAGGACGCGGACCCGGAGGGGATCGACCTGCTGGCCGACAGCCTTGCCATGATCGGCCTGATCCAGAACCTGTCCGGCACCGTTGACGCGGATGGCCGCGTCGGCATCGTCGCCGGGGGGCGCAGGCTGCGCGCCATTGCCCGTGCGGTCGAGCGTGATCCAACCGTGACCAAGCGCCACCCGGAACTGGCCTCCGTTCCCGTCCGCATCGCAGCCGACGAGGCCACCGCGCGGGCATGGGCCAGCGCCGAGAACGCCGCCCGCGAGGACTTGGCACCCGCCGATGAAATCCGTGCCTATGGCCGGATGAAGGATGCGGGCGCGGACGTGTCCACCATCGCCCGCAGCTTCGGCAAGACCGAGGCGCATGTTTACCGCCGCCTTGCGCTGGCCGCGCTGCCCGCCCCGGTTCTGGACGCCTTGAAGGCGGGGCAGATCAGCCTTGGCATGGCGAAAGCCTTTACCGTGTCCCAGGACGAGGCCCTGACCTTGCAGGTTCTGGCCGAGGTGAAGGGCCGCGACCTGTCGGAACACCAGATCAAGCGCGCCTTGCAGCCTGACGCGATCAGCGGCACCGATCGCCGCGCCCTGTTTGTCGGGCTGGACGCCTATACCGCAGCGGGCGGGCGGATGAACCGCGATCTGTTCAGCGACACGACCGCGCTGCACGATGCCGATCTGCTGGACCGCCTGTTCATCGAAAAACTGAAAGAGGAAGCGGCGAAGGTCGGGGAGGTCTGGAAATGGGCGGATGTTTCGACCGACAGCTATATTCCCTACGGCACCACGGAGAAGATGGACCGGGTCTACCGCGTCGAGGGCGAACTGACCGAAGCGCAGTCCGAGCGTTACGACGAACTGGCCGAACTGGCGAACGGCGACGTTCTGGACGAAGCGGGCAAAGCCGAACTAGCCGAACTGGTCGCAATCCTTGACGGAGACTACACCGACACACAGCGCGCCGTGGCGGGGGTGTTCGTCTATGTGGGAAGCGATGGACGGCTTTGCGTGACTAACCCCCTTGTCAGCCCCTATGACCGGGATGAAGCAATCGAGACGCAGGTTCTGACCGGACATGCCGCAACACGCCTCAGCGCGGACAGCGTCGAGGATGCGCCCA
>NZ_JXYF01000129.1:0-1648 GCF_000967735.1 Paracoccus sp. S4493 | reverse complement strand
CAGAACCTGTCCGGCACCGTCGATGCGGATGGCCGCGTCGGCATCGTCGCCGGGGGCCGCAGGCTGCGCGCCATTGCCCGCGCCGTCGAGCGTGATCCGACCGTGACCAAGCGCCACCCGGAACTGGCATCCGTTCCCGTCCGCATCGCCCCCGACGAGGCCACCGCGCGGGCATGGGCCAGCGCCGAGAACGCCGCCCGCGAGGACCTGGCCCCCGCCGA
Source organism: Paracoccus sp. S4493 (assembly GCF_000967735.1). Taxonomy (NCBI): domain Bacteria; kingdom Pseudomonadati; phylum Pseudomonadota; class Alphaproteobacteria; order Rhodobacterales; family Paracoccaceae; genus Paracoccus; species Paracoccus sp. S4493. Next base: position 1,427 of record NZ_JXYF01000129.1, on the reverse strand, counting down.
TGAAATCCGGGCCTATGGCCGGATGAAGGATGCAGGCGCAGACGTGTCCACCATCGCCCGCAGCTTCGGCAAGACCGAGGCGCATGTTTACCGCCGCCTTGCGCTGGCAGCACTTCCCGCCCCCGTTCTGGACGCCTTGAAGGCAGGTCAGATCAGCCTTGGCATGGCAAAAGCCTTCACCGTGTCCCAGGACGAGGCCCTGACCTTGCAGGTTCTGGCCCAGGTGAAGGGCCGCGACCTGTCGGAACACCAGATCAAGCGCGCCTTGCAGCCCGACGCCATCAGCGGCACCGACCGCCGCGCCCTGTTCGTCGGGCTGGACGCCTACGAGGCCGCAGGCGGGCGGTTGATCCGCGACCTGTTCAGCGACACGACCGCGCTGCACGATGCCGACCTGCTGGACCGCCTGTTCATCGAGAAACTGAAAGAGGAAGCGGCGAAGGCCGGGGCGGTCTGGAAATGGGCAGAGGTTTGGACCGACAGCTATATCCCCTACGACACCACCGAGAAGATGGACCGCGTTTACCGCGTCGAGGGCGAACTGACCGAGGAACAGACCGAGCGTTACGACGAGTTGGCCGAACTGGCGAATGGCGACGTTCTGGACGAGGCAGGGCAGGCCGACCTGGCGGAACTGGTGGCAATCCTTGACGGAGATTACACCGATGCGCAGCGCGCCGTGGCCGGGGTGTTCGTGTATGTAGGAAGCGATGGACGGCTTTGCGTAACCAACCCCCTTGTCAGCCCCTATGACCGCGCCGAGGCAATCGAGACGCAGGTTCTGACCGGCCATGCCGCAACGCGCCACGGCGCGGCCAGCGTCGAGGACGCGCCCAAGTCGCCCTATTCCGGTGCGCTGGTCGAGGACATGAAGGCCGTGCGGCTGGCCGCGATCCAGACCGCGCTTCTGGACAAGCCGGAAATGATCTTTGACCTGCTGGCCTTCGGCATGTCGCTGGCATCGGGTGTCAGCACCCATGTGTTCGACCTGTCGCCGGGACGCCCCAACAACTGCCCGAGCAAGCCGGATGGCCTAGAGTTTTCCGAACGCCTGACCCATGCCCCTGCGGGACATGAGGCATGGAGCCGCCCGGAACTGCGTGTGGACGATCTGGCAACCGCCTTCCGCACGTTCGTGGCCGCTGGCAAGAAGGCCCGCAACGCGGCGCTGGTCGAGGGGGTGGCGCGGACCCTGCCCTATGGTGCGGGTAGCGCGGAATTTTTCGGACTGATCGAGGCCGATGCGGGGGCCGGTATCCGCAAGGTCTGGACGCCCACCGCCGAGAACTTTTTCAGCCGCGTCAGCGCCGACTATCTGGACACGCTGCATCTGGAACTGACCGGCTGCGATCCGCAGGGGAACGGCTTCAAGGCACACAAGGTACAGAAGAAGGCCGAAAAAGCGCGGTGCATGGAGCGTCTGTTCA
>NZ_JXYF01000128.1:0-10236 GCF_000967735.1 Paracoccus sp. S4493 | reverse complement strand
TGAGATGAGCGACCTTTTCTAGCTGACCGACGCGCAGATGGCGCGCCTTGCCCCCTTTTTCCTCCGAAGTCCCACGGCAAGCCACGCGTTGATGACAGGCGCGTTCTTAGCGGGATTGTTTTCATTATCTGCAATGGCTTTTTGCTGCCCACGATGCCCTGAGAAAAGCGGCCCCCGGAGGAGGCTCCGGGGGCCTTCGCGAGGGACCGGTACACCCGCCAAGTATAGGCTGAGTGGGGGAACAACCCGGCTACCGGATACGCCTAGCGTTCGAAAGTGCATGTCATGCAACTATAACGATATCAAAACTTCGTCATATGTCTATGCTAATTTTCCAGCTTTCTGGCCCGCCGCGTGCGGGCTTTTTCATGCCCGGAGGCATCATGCTCATGCCTGACCCAAGATGGCGCAGTGCCGCCAGAATGCACATGAGGCCCATATGAATGTAGACCTCATCATCGAACGCTTCGGCTTGGTAGGTCTTTGCCTCGTCGGCATGGGCTTTGCTGTTCTCATTCTGTGGAAGCGGCTGTCCGAGGTATCGGACGCACGCACGGCAGATGCAGAACGCAACGCCGACCAGCTGGTCAAGCTCACCGACGAGGTGAAGGGTGCCATGCGGGACGCCAGCGTCGGCATGGATCGTCTCACCGAGGTCATCAAGGATCGACGGGATGGGTAGGATCATGGACGTGCTGACCGGTCGCCGTGCGGCCGAAGACCGCGCTGAGCGGGATCGTCTCTCACTTAAGACGGACCTGGCAATAGACCAGGTGACCGCCGAGGCCGAGGCGCTGCGAAAGAAGCGGGCCGCACTAGACGGCCTGATCGAACATCTCAAGGAAAGGCGGAGGGGCACGAATGCCTGACCTCGTACGAGACATTGCCCTATTCGCGGATGCCGGACTGACGGCCGTCCTGACCCTCCTGCACATCCTGATTATGCGGGGTTTCCTACCGATCTTCGGGCGGCCCGACGGCACGGCTGTCTGGCACCTGGCGGCAAGCTATGTCTGGATCTCGAGCACGGTCGCCGCGCGGGCCATCTACTGGGCCTATGCGCCTGAGGAGTTGCGCTCGTTCCTCGGAAAGGGACTGGTCAATTGTACCTTCACCCTCGCGTTGATCTACGGCGGGTTTCTGGTGCTGAAACTGCTCTGGCTGATCATTCCCGATATCGATCGATCGAAGTACTCGATCCTCACGGCGCCGCTCTATCCGGCATCGTCTGAATGGCGGCTAGGGGTGTTGCTGAACCTGCTGAGAAACACGCGGCGGGATGAGTAGGTCGGCAGCCCCGCACCCCTGCCTCCGAGTGCGGGACCGCCTGGCCGGGGGGTGCCTGCTCTTTTTCTCCTCCTCCGGCTGTAGCCGATGCTAGCCCGTCCTTACCACATGCCAATCCCCGCCCGTTCTGACCGGCAGGCTTTCTCTTATCCAATGCTGAAGAATGCGGCGGCACCGGATAGCCCACTATCCGACACCGCCTAACCGGAGGGGCCAAAAATTTGCCCTGTACCGGCTGCACCTATTTTTAGCCCGCTCTCAACACATGCCTACCCCTGCCTGCCCCGACCGGCGAGCTTTGAATTATCCTGACCTATGAGAAGGCAGCGGCACCAGATAGCCCAATCCAACCGGTGCCGCCTGACCGCCGAGGAACGACAAAAAACCAAAGCGAGCGCGCCACCGGCCCTAATATCGGCGTCGACATTGAGGCCGATGCTCTGACTGCCGCGCTGAACAAAGTTCCGGGGATCTAAGCCAGGCAACCGCATTGATGTCTCTGCGCGTGGTGAGCCGGCTGGTATGCCATTACCACCGCGCAACGCTTCATCTCATGGAAAAATGAGGTCTCCGGTCCAGCCAAACCGGTTCCGAAGGTCGAGAGCCTCAGGCCAGCTTGCGAACGGCAGTGCCGTCACCAGGCTCAGTACTTGCAGCAGGAACAGCGCTGTCGGCAGTATGATCAGCATCAGCGTGCATGCCCATGTGAGCGCGAGCAGAAGCTCGGTCCCGATCTGCCTGGCTTTTTGCATTTGCGCGCCTCTGCTTTACCGTCACCGCCGTCTTGCTTGCGAACTTGTCGATGGTTTCGAGTTCGCTGATCATCCGCATGATGCGCAATCGGATGAAGGCCTCATCCTCATCACTGACGGCGATACGGGGGATGGCGACCCTGCAGGCCGTGATGACGGCCTTGGCATGGGCCAAGTTGATAGCGAGGTCTTTGCTCGTCTTCACGCGATAGTCCACTGGCAGCTCCGCCGTTTTTTGACAGCGTAATCTAGCATCTCTTAACGAAGGGTTAACCTCCTACAAGGCAGCAACGATCGCTGCCATGCTTTTGGACGGCTTGCATTGTGTTCTTCTTTCGTTCTAGTCGGACCGGAAGGAGACAGCCATGCCCCGCCGCCGTATCCACGAGCCGATCTTTCCGGAGAACCGGGCCCTCTACATTATCTGGTGCGAGGAGTGGCAGGGCGACCGGTACTCCCTAGCGGCCGGGCACCTGAGCGCCATGCTAGCCGCGTGGGATGCGATGGCCGACTATTCCCCGCGGGACGCGCTGTCTCTTCAGTTCGGCATCAGGGTCATCCGGACCAGGCTGCTAAAATGATCCGACATTCAACATCGCCGTGCGTTGTTTTGTCCCATAGCCAGAAAAAGCACAAAAGGAGAACTTGCGCAGTGGTGACACTGGTAGGCTGAATGACGAACGCTCTTGACCATCTGATACACGACCTCTTGGGCACAGGCCAGGAGCGGTTTGTCCGTGCATGATCACCGCAAGTTTCAGTCCGAGCTTGCCAGGCACCAGGCGATCAAGACGATGCTCGATGCGAAGGTGAGCTTTGCCATCAGGATGTTCGAGAGGAACGACTGCTTGCCGTCATCGGATCAATGACGGCTCAGTCAAGTTAGCGGACCTGTGTCCCTGACTGCGCGTGCATGAAGGCAAGCACAGCCTTTGCATACTCTTGGTGATCGGCAGTTCCAGCTTCATGTGTCGCGATGAAGTTAAAGAGCGAGTTTTCCTCTGACAAACCAAGGGCCATGTCCCAATCAGGAAACTGCCGGGTCGGGACAACATTCCTTCCCAGAACTGTCAGCCCGTGATGGGATTTGCTGCCGTAGATATGGCGCTCAACAATCTGCAGCTCTGCTTCCGGGCCTTCTATCCACTGGTGGAAGATCCCATCTTCCCAGTGAAGATACCCGGTGATGTCCATGTTGCTGTTGCGATGACGCGCTTGGGCCAAGATGGCCTTGAGCTTCGGGTCCTTCGGCTGAAGGGTCGTTTCGCTACGGTACAAAAGATTGGTGATCAAAGCGTCCTACCTCTCGCAGAGGCAAGTTTCATGCCTCGGGCGACCAGCAATAGGAATAGCTGATCATCAACGGCTAACCTTAGTTAGTCAGTTAGACTGATAGCTGATCACGGGGATAAGCCTCATGGCACGCTTAGAAGAGTAGGATATCTTCCGCAATCGCTTCCGCGGTTATGCCTTTACCAATAAGCGTGATGACGTTTCCGTTTCCGAAATCCAAAACCGCCTTCGTCGGAGTTTCCGTGATGATGTCGTAGAACCCTGGAACAGACTGGCGAAGGATAGCATCATCTATCATGAGCCGGTCGATCCCAATCTGATAGTCTGTTATGTTATCGGAGCCGCCGCCTGCGTGGAACACGAACGTGTCGGCACCAGCCCCACCAGTGAGCACGTCGTTACCTTGTGATCCAATCAACGTGTCATTTCCGGCGCCGCCTTGGATTGTATCGGAGCCAATGCCGCCTACCAATTTGTCGTTGCCACCCCCACCCCACAGAACGTCATTTCCATTTCCCCCGATGAGGGTATCGAAACCAAATCCGCCGTTTAAGGTATCGTTGCCGTCTCGACCCCATAGAAGGTCATTTCCGCCGTGACCCTCAAGTCGGTCATTGCCCTGGTTGCCATCGAGGACGTCATTCCCTAGCCCACCAAGCAGCACATCGAAGCCATAACCGCCAATGAGACGATCATCGCCTTGCCCACCGTCAAGGGTGTCGTTCCCACCTCCGCCATGAATCCAGTCGTCACCTGCCAGCCCTCGAGCGAGATCGGCACGACCACCAAGCAGAAAGTCGTCTGAACGAGCGGTTCCTTGCACCGCAAGGCCGTCTGGCGAGGAGGTTTTGACGACACCGTCGAAGCTATCGTCACGCCATTCGCCGCGGCTTTCTGCACTTGTGTCGATCGCCGGAACAATACCTCTTCCAAAGACACCGGTATCCAATACCGGCTGTCCTGTCGTCCGTCCAAAGTTCTGAGTGACCATCAGAACCGCATGGCCTTGGAAATTGCCCATCTCTAAACCGATCCCAATAAACTCCATATCGGGGTCGACGATGTTCCGGTAGTGACTTGGGCTATTGAGAAGGTTCTGATGCAGCTGCCTAATTTCGTCAGTCAGGTCCGCAGCGCCACGAACTGAGACATACGCCAAGTTCTCTCTCGTGCCCCAGCTTTCCCCGTACATGGGGAACCCAGCCTTCTCCATGCGATCAGAAGCGGATGATCCACCTGCGCCCACATGTGAAAACATGTCCGCATAGAGCATCCATTGACTATGCCGTTCGGCAGACTCATTTAAGGGCTTTGCAATTTTAAGCGGTGCAAGGCCGTTCTCGAGGCGGGTATTGTTCACCAGCTTGACGAAATAGTGCTCGTAGGCAGTCGCGAAACTCATGGATCTATCCTCTTCGAGAGCAAATAGCATCAAGTACGAGCATTTCGCAAACAATGCATTAAGATCGCACATGGTAATAAGATAAATCTGTAATTGTTTATCTAGCTACCTCGCCCCCCCACAGTGGGCGTGGTCCGTCGCCACTATGCCCTTAAAGAGCGGGTGTTCGAATTCAATGCTTAAGGGGCTGTAGAAGGTTCGGTCACGAGCGTCCGACAAATGGGGCCGCAAGCCTTGGGGCTGGCCGGACGACCGCAAGTAGCCCCCTGCCCTCGTGACAGACAGCGACTAAGTCGAACCGTTCACCAGCATGCACCAGTTGGAATACCTTGATCGGATCTTCAGTCTGGTTGAAGTATCTTAAGGATATATTAATAAATCGCATGTAAAAATTTTGTAAAGGAGTCAACATGGACCTTGAGATTAGAAGTGTTCGCGAACTTAATGTACAGCTTGCTCACGCAAACTCAGTTATTGATACCTGTCGCAAAAGCATCCACCGGTTGAACATCGGTGATGACGCAGTTTCCTATGCTTTGACGCGAGTTGATATGGCAATCTGCAATCTGGAAGTCATAAGAGAGCACTTAGAAAAAGATGCTGCGCTTTGGGCACATCTAAGGGCCGCAAATATTATAAATGATAACTGAATCAACGATGATTTTAAAAAGATCATAGTGATCGAAGATTCTGGAAGATAAAGAAGGACTCAAGCGTGATCGCTAAAAGCCTCTCGGTCTGATCTGCTGACGTCCGTGGTGGATGCGAGATCGACAAGTTACGCAACTACACCAGCTTAGTACGTAGAGCTCAACCTTTTTTAGATGCGTCGCTACTATCGGCTCTAGCCGAGAGTAATTGACTGGCGCACCCTGCGGGCTCCGTCCTGGCAGGCCTTCTGGACGTGGACGTCAGTGTCAATGCACTAATTAAGTGCTATCTGTGGTCCTGGATCTGCCAACATCATGAATAACAATAGTTGGGATTTGATTTTGCACCATGCCTGGACAGACTCCCCACGGCGATCCGATATTTATATCTGAGCGGATGGCACGTTCTGTTCTCCGGGCGCCACCTTACCACATTCTGTCTGATCCAAGTGTTCGGAAAGAAAGTGAAGGGATTGCATACAACTGTCGATCTGCTTTTTGACGAGTTTGCGTTCGCCGCGGTCCAACACCTTCACGCAGCTATACGCATGCTCAGCCTTATCACGCAATACAATCAATGACTTAACGAGTTCATCCAACGTCTTCGTATGTGCCATAGTTGCTCCGTCTTTCAAGATAATTTCGGTGTGCACAGGCGCTACGCCCGTCTGAAACCAGATCAAAACCGGAACCATAAACAATCGTAGGGTGCATAGCTTTTACCTGCTTATCGTTCGAAATTCGTTAACGGGTGGCGGAAATTCGCCGAAAAATTTGTAGTTTTTCATCTATTCACTCGGCGATGCATAAATACAACACAACAATAACAGATTACTCAGATCCTCATGTACATCCGTTCACGCGATCAAGAATTGCCCAAGCTAGAAAACAGCCCAAGGGACTGTGTCCCCGGCGAATGTCCATGAACTGGCCCCGGTTTCGACCGGACATTTGGGCATAGCCATGGAGGCTTAGGTATATGCCTGAGCACGTGCTTATGTCTGAGATTGAGATCATCACCGATGGCGGTCGTCGGCGCCGCTGGACTGCTGCCGAAAAGCTGCGGATCGTCGAGGAGGCGCTGGAGGATCACGCCAGCATTTCCATCGTTGCGCGGCGCAATGGCGTTGCACCCAACTTGGCTCGTATCGTTGGCGAAGGCTCATGCTCGAAGGGGGGAGTGTCGCCGTGACCGAGGATGATGACGTCACCAGCAACAAGGTCGTGCGGCAGCTCGAGGATCGCATCCGCGAACTTGAACGGCATCTCGGCTGCAAGACGCTTGAGGCCGAGATCCTGCGCGAGGCCCTGGACAAGTCACGCTCAAAAAGACCGACCTGGCATGTGCGGTCGCCGCTGACAGGCGGTTCCCGGTGAAGGTCGTGGCAGAAACCCTCGGTGTGGCCCGCTCGAACCTGGTCGATCGACTGAAGGGCAAGACGAAGCCGCGTCGGCGCTACCACAAGGCGCAAGACGCTGAGCTGGTGCAGCGGATCGCCACGCTGGTGACGTCCCGGCCGACTTATGGCTACCGCCGCATCACCGCGATCCTGAACCGACATCTGCGGTCAGAATGCTTGGCACCGGTCAATCACAAAAGGGTCTACAGGATCATGCAGGCCCATAGCCTGCTGCTTGCGCGGACATATACGGAGCGTCCCGAGCATGTTCACGACTGCAAGGTCATCGTCATACGCTCTAACCTGCGTTCGCCGGTGGGCTCGAACCAGTGGCGCCTCACCGGCTCACTGTTCGGATGGGTTCGAGTTCACCTGCTGGAATGGCGATATCGTCCGCGGTGCCTTCATCATCGATGCCCACGACCGCGAAATCATCGCTTGGCGTGCCGTCGTAAGTGCAGGGGTCAGCGGGTCAGACATCCGCGACATCATGCTAGAGGCCGTCGAGCGTCGCTTCGGAACATACCGTGCGCCTGCGGTCGTCGAGATGCTGTCCGACAACGGCTCACCCTACATCGCCAGGGACACGCAGATCTTCGCGCGCCAACTTGGTCTGAAGCCTTGCTTCACCCCGGTCCGGAGCCCTCAGAGCAATGGCATGTCGCTCGACCATTGTCCTCGGACCAATGGCGGACAAGGTCTCGCCATTCGTGAAGACGCTCAAGCGCGATTACGTCCAAGTGACGCCGCTACCAGACGCCCAAACCGTTCTCGGATTGATCGGAGGCTGGATCGAGGACTACAACGACAATCACCCGCATTCAGGGCTGAAGATGCGCTCGCCTCGCGAGTTCATCGCAGCTCAAACCGCAACTGCCTGAGTGTCCGGTGAAACGGGGGCAAGACCAGTCCATCACCTAGTATCCTTGGGTAAAAAGCTACGGATCGTGAGCCTTATTGATACTTATTCTAGCTACTGCCGGCGACGGGTGTGCGGTTCCAGTATCGTATTTATTGATTTTTTCGATGCGTATGCCATCAAACAAATCCGCCGGGCTGTCGAGGTTTAAAAAATAAGATCTATATTATCGGAGTTAGTAACTCCCGGAAGAAAAATAACGAAATCAGCATTTCGATCGCCGTTGACGTCAGCGCAAACATATGTGCCGCCATCCTCGCTTAAGAACCACAGGGCGTTTGCTTCTGGTCGCTGACAGATTTTTAGCGACTGAAAACTTGGTCTGTTGATATTTGAGTCAATTGTGGATAGATCAATAATATCGACACCGGTTCTGAAGTCGTATACCTTATCAAACGCCCCTGGCTTGCTATCGCCGAGCTTAAACTGAAAGATATCTCTTCCAGGGCCGCCATATAGATGATCTATTCCCGCTCCGCCGCTCAGACGATCATTGCCCGAACCTCCGCGGAGAGTGTCATTGCCACCCTCCCCGTATAGACGATCATTGCCGTGTTGTCCGTGGATTAAGTCGTTGCCAATGCCCCCATATGATTGATCATCACCGTACCCAGAAAATAGCACATCGTTACCAAAGCCCCCGAATAGGTTGTCGTTACCTGCCGCACCAGCCAATGTATCGCTACCTAGCCCACCATAAATCTGGTCGTTCCCCCATCCTCCGTGGACATAGTCGTTTCCTTGGTTGCCGCTAAGCCGGTCGGATCCATATCCACCAAAGATTCTATCGGAGCCGTAACCACCGTGGACAATATCTGAGTCAATGCCGCCAAAAATCGTATCTTGGCCCGATCCGCCTAAGATGCGATCGCTTCCAGCATCTCCATTTATAAAATCGTTACCATCTCCTCCATTAATTTCATCATTTCCCGCTCCACCATATAGGCGGTCAAATCCTGTACCGCCGTATATGACGTCGTCTCCCAGGCCACCAAAAACTATGTCATGCCCGTGATTTCCGCTTAGCTCATCATCGCTAGCAGCACCGTAAATTTTATCATTTCCAGACATTCCGTAAATTTTATCTGAATGCGCCGTGCCCCATAACTGATCAGCCGATGCACTCCCATAAATTACCTTTCCTTCGTTCAAAGGAGCTACGCTTGGGTCCTCATCAAGGTCTGAACCAATCCCGCCTACCGAATCAATAATTCTTGATAAATTTTCAAAATAAAAGTTTGTGGCAAACTTAGCCTCATAAGTAAGTTTTATTGCCTCAGAAATCTGAAAGTCCGAAAAACCTTTGAGATACCTGTTAGACAAAGAATAACGTTCGGATTGCTGTAAAAAGTCTATGTTATATAGGTATAGGTCAAACATTATGTTAGACGCGCTTGCGATCTTCACTTCTCCTCCGCCGGGCATGGAGATATACAGATCTGCACCATCTATCCGAGTTGCGTTTTGAAGCTGTACCTTACTCTTAAATGCACCTCCAAACGATATTAGATCGCCAGACGCAAAGTCCAAAATATCTACATTTGCGTCTGGCATTACTATAAAGAGATCATTCCCTGCTCCGCCGACAGCAGTAGACTGAAGTCGGCCTTTGGCGGACGAAAATAAAAGCATATCGCTACCACGGCCACCCCTAACATTATCAAATCCGCCGTCTGATAAAATTAAATCGCCGTGATCGCCGGCCAGAAGGATATCATTACCCTTTCCTCCGGCAATAACGTTTTTGCCGCCACTTCCGAATATTCTGTCATTACCAACATGGCCGTAAAGCACGTCATTTCCGTTTGCTCCCTGGAATGCGTCATTAACCATTCCTGTTCGTGGGTCGGTGACGTTGTGAGCGCCCTCTATAAAAAGATCTCGCTTACTATCTGAGATTACAACTACGACAATTTCGTTGGGCGCTAGCTCGCTGTCAAACGTGCCACCTGGTCCTGAAACGACTTTCATGTCGCCACGAGCATCAGCTATCTGTCCAGGTAAGGGAGTTTTGGACATAGACTCGTCGTACCAGGTACTATAAGGCGAATCTGCGGGTATAATATGATACGTGGATACATGATAGTTGCTGGATATGCTGCTCAGATAAATTGATGTATCTTCATCTGTTTGATTGTAGAAGAATACTACTTTCTGATTTTTTTCTGAAAATCCGTTAGTCTGAATATCACCCGATTGCTTCACCCAGTCGGAAACTTCCGTGTTTTTTACAGAGCTTTTACCTATTAAATGTCTTTCAGCGACATCATAAAGCTGACCCATTGGGGTCGCAATTGTTACTATCGCTCCGCCATCGCTTTCGGACGGTGAAAATTTCGTGTCGTAGAATTTGTTCGATAGCCAATCATATGAAATTCCCCAATGATCGATCGCATCGACACCCGCCTCGATCAGTTTTGAGAACGCATCGATCCATGCTGCAGCCTGTTGCGTTCCAACAGCAGTGTTTTCACCGATATTGAATTCTGATATAATAAGTTGAATGTCATCTGAACATACATTCCCCAAGTGG
>NZ_JXYF01000127.1:0-3830 GCF_000967735.1 Paracoccus sp. S4493 | reverse complement strand
CAGGCCCAGGACCGTGGTGGCCGTGGTCAGCAGCACGGGGCGGAACCGGTCGGCGACCGCATCGACGATCGCGGGCCGCAGGGCCCGGGTAGCCCGGTAATCGTCGATGGTCGAGATCAGCACGATGGAATCGTTGATGATGATTCCCGACATGCCGATCAGGCCCACCACGGAAAACAGGCTCAGCGGCAGGCCCCAGGCCGCATGCCCCCAGACCGCGCCGATCAGCCCGAAGGGGATGACCGACATCACCACCAGGGGTCGTGTCCAGCTGGCAAAGATCCACGCCAGCACCATGTAGATGCCGGTCAGCGCCAGCGCGAAGCCGATCAGCGCCTCGGACAGGAACGCGCGCTCCTGCTGGGCTAGGCCGGTGACGTCATAGGTCACACCGAACTGCGCGGCGATGTCGGGCAGCAGGCGCGTCTGCAGGTCGGCGGTGATCGCCGCCGCCCGCGCCGGATCGTCGCCCGAGATGTCGCCGGTGACCTCGATCATCCGCTCGCCGTTCTCGCGGCGGACGACCGAGAAGCCCGCCTCGGTGCTGACCGACACGATGTCGCCCAGGGGCACCCAGGCCCCGGACGCGGTGCGCATCTGCATGCGGTCCAGGAAATCGGCGCGGCGGTCATCCTCGGCCAGCTCCACGGTAATGGCACCGGTGCGGGTGCCCTCGGGCCAGGTTGCCGCCTCGATCCCGCCAAGGCGCTGGCGCAGCTCGCGCGCAAGCCCGTCGGTGGTGAAGCCCAGGGCCTCGCCCTGGGGCGTCAGGCGCAGCGCCAGCTCGTCCTTGTCGTAATCCAGGCTGTCCTCCAGCGCCGAGACCTCGGGTGCCTCGGCCAGCCGCGCCTTCAGCGCCTCGGCGGCGGCCTTCAGCGTCCCGGCATCCGCACCGGTCATCAGCACCGAGATGGCATCGCCCCCCGGTCCCGACCGCCCCCCGCGAAAGCTGATCGTCTCCAGCTGGGGGTCGGTGGGCATGGCCTCCTGCAAGGCGGCGACCAGCTCGAAGCTGGAATAGGGGCGGAAATCGGGGTCGATCAGCTCCATCTGGACGGCGCCCAGCAGGTCGGCGTCCTTGGTCTCGGCCCCCGGCAGGGGACGACCCGCATTGCCGCCGACCTGGGTCATCACATGGGTCAGCGGGCTGATTCCGTATTCGGCCTCATATTCGGCCGCGACCCGGTCCACCGCGTCCTGCACCAGTCCCATGACGCGCAGGGTGTCGTCGCGGGTGGCCCCCTCCAGCATGGCGAAATTGCCCGACACGCTGCCCTGTTCGGGCGAATCGAAGAACCGCCAAGGCACCGACCCGCTGATCAGCGCCGCCGTGGACCAGGAAAAGCCCACCATGACCAACGCCAGCACCGGATAGCGGGCGACAAGCACCAGACGCGCCAGGGGGCGCAGAACGCCCGCCACGAACCGGTCCAGCCAGCCATTCACGACGACCGACGGCCGGTCGTACCAGCGGTCCTTGCCGTGATGGGCCAGCGCGTGCGACATGTGGTTGGGCAGGATCAGGAAACATTCGATCAGCGATGCCGCCAGCACCAGAATGACGGTCAGAGGAATGTCCGACACCAGCGACCCGAACTGTCCGCCGATCAGCACCAGCCCGGCAAAGGCGATGATCGTGGTCAGGGTCGATGCGATCACCGGCGCGCCCATCGCGCCCGCTGCCCGTTCGGCGGCGACCAGCGGCGGCTCGCCCAGCTTGCGGGCGCGATAGTCGGCATGTTCGCCCACCACGATGGCGTCGTCCACGATGATGCCAAGCGTCAGGATCAGCGCGAACAGAGAGATCATGTTGATCGTCATGCCGACCGCGTACATCATCGCCACCGCCGCCAGCAGCGCTGCCGGGATGCCCGCCGCGACCCAGATCGCGGTGCGGGCGTTCAGAAACAGGAACAGCAGGCCCAGGACCAGCCCCAGCCCCATCAGCGCATTGTCCAAAAGCAGCGACAGCCGGGCCGAGATCTGTTCGGCCCGCGCCCGCACCAGTTCCGCCGTGACCCCCTGCGGCAGGGTCGGCGCCAGCGCGTCGACGGCCGCCTGCACGTCCTGCTGCATGCCGATCGCGTCGCCCGATGCGCTGCGCTGGACGGACACCGTGACCGCCGGGTTGCCGTCGACGAAATAGGCCACGCCCCGGTCGATGCCCGTGTCGCGCACCTGCGCCACGTCGCCTATGGTCAGCTGCGTCCCGTCGGGCAGCGCGGTCAGGACCAGAGCCGAGACCTGTTCGGGGGTGCGCGTCTCGGCCCCCGTGCGCACGCGCGATATGCCCGATGCCACGTCGCCCGCAGGCGTGGGCGCGGCGGCGGCTGCGATGGTCGCCGCGATCTGGTCCAACGTGATGTCGTGCTGCACCAGGTCGGCCATGCGCAGCTGGACCAGGGTTTCGGGGGCGGACAGGCCGGTGACGGACAGCCGCGTCACCCCACGGGCGTACAGGCGGTTGGTCAGGTCGTCCGCGATGCGGCCCAGCTGGTCCAGGCCCACGGGTCCCGAGATCACCACGTCGGTGACCGCGTCGCGCCAAGCGCGGCGTGTGACCTCGGGGTCCTCGGCGCCCTCGGGCAGGTCGCCCGCGGCGGCGATGGCGGCTTCGACCTCGCCGGTGGCGCGGGACATGTCCCAGCCCGGCTCAAACTCCAGGGTGATGCGGGCGCTGCCTTGGCTGGACTGGCTTTCGGTCAGGGACACGCCCTCGACCGCGATCAGCGCAGGTTCCAGCACGCCGACCACCGAGCGGTCGACATCATCCGCCCCGGCCCCGTCCCAGCGGACGGCCACCTGGATCTGCTGGACGACCGTGTCGGGAAAGAACTGCGCCCTGAGGCGCGGCGCGGAATAGAGGCCCGCCACCACCATCACCGCCAGCAGCAGGTTGGCCAGCGTGGCATGGCGCACGAAGGTGCCGATCAGGCCCGGGCGCCTATCCACGGGTGGGGCCCCGGCCCTGCGCCCGCTGATCGGGCCCCTGCGCGGGCACGGGGGCGGCGGCGTCGCGGACGCGGATGCCGGTGCCCAGCTGCGGCGCGCGTTCGGCCACGATGCGCGCCCCTGCCAGGTCGGCCGGCACCGCGATGATCAGATCGTCGCCCTGCCGGCGCAGCACGGTCACGGGCGTCGCCTGCAGGCGGCCGTCCGCCCCCGCGACAAGCACGCCGCCATCCGACCCCAGGGCCGCCGCCGGAATGATCGCCGCGTCGGACAGCGCCGGTTCGGCAATGCGCGCGGTCACGAAATCGCCCGGGCGCAGCGCCTGCGCACCCTGGACCAGCCGGGCATAGACCACCCGCCCCGCCGTCCCTTCCGCGACCGAGGCCGCCGCCCGGTCCAGCCGCGCCTGCGCGACCACTGCGCCGGCGCTGCCGTCCAGCGTCACCGTCACCTCGCGGTCCAGCAGGGCACCGTCCGGGCCCAGCAGGCGCCCGAACTGGTCCAGCGACAGCGGGATCTGCAGTTCCAGTGCCGCGGGGTCGATGATCGTGGCCAGCTGTTCGTTCACGCCGACCAGCGCGCCCTCGACCACGGTGACGGCGGTGACGCGCCCGTCGAAGCCCGCGCGCAGTTCCGTGTCGGCCAGTGCGCGGCGGGCCTCGGTCACGGCGATCTCGGCCCGGCGCAGGGCGTTCTCGGCCGCGGTCACGGCGCTTTGCGCGTCGGCCTGGGCGGCGCGGGTGGCGATCACGGTCTGGCTGGCAGTGGATGCGGCAAGTTCGGCGGTCTCGCGGTCCAGGCTGGTGCCCAGGCCGCGGTCGGCCAGCTGCTCCTGCCGCGTCACCGCGGCGGCGCGCAGTTCGGCCTGGCGGTCCGCC
>NZ_JXYF01000126.1:0-561 GCF_000967735.1 Paracoccus sp. S4493 | reverse complement strand
CGATACAGCAATGCTATGCCCATTGTTCTGCGGCACATAGTTTTGCCTTTTCTGTCGGGCAGTCTGTCTTTCGGGCTCGGCAGCTTGTCCAAAGCGGACAGTCACTGATCGGAGCAGGATCGACGCGAAGAGCCCTAAGTCATTGTATTGTCTGTTACCACGCAGGATGGTGGTTTGCGGAGGCCCTATGCGTTCAAGAACAACTATCCGACCTTGTGAAATACGTGACTATCCGGCGCTTAAGAGCTTTGATGAGTTCATGGGTGACAGACGTATCGACATGCAGCAGGGCAACCTAATGGTTGCCACGCTGGAGGATGCGGTAGTTGGCTACTCCAAGGTCGCACCCTCCGAGTTCATGGGCTGGCCGCCTCTCTCTATCGTTTGTGCGGCCTCTTCATCGCGAAGGCGGGGCATCGGTCGGGATCTGGTGGAGGGTGCCAGATCGGCTGCACAATGGCTTCGCCTTTACACTTCCACAGAGGCGTCCAACGTGATGTTCTCCGCATTCCTTTGACAGGATCTGGCGCTTTTCAAGCTCTGATCTGCTGCTGCTGATCG
>NZ_JXYF01000125.1:0-3111 GCF_000967735.1 Paracoccus sp. S4493 | reverse complement strand
CGCATCATCTTCATGACCATTCCCGCCGTCGCGCTGTTTCGCGGAGCGCATTGAGCGGGCGGCTGTATCCGATGCACGAATAGCCCCGAGTTTCTTAGACACCTTCGTATGTCATCTTCTGCCGCCGTTTGAACTCGACTGGTGACAGCATCCCGTTCCTCGCATGCTTGCGCTTCGGGTTGTAGAACATCTCGATGTAATCGAACACGTCCTGCCTGGCTTCTTCGCGGGTCCGATAGGTTCGCCGTCTGATCCGGTCCCGCTTGAGGAGGTTGAAGAAGCTTTCGGCCACCGTGTTGTCGTGGCAGTTTCCTTGGCGGCTCAAGGAGTGCTCAAGATTGTGGGCGCACAGGAAGGCGCCCCAATCCATGCTGGTGAATTGGCTGCCCTGACCGGAGTGGATCAGCACCTTCGCCTTGGGTTTGCGTCGCCAGACCGCCATGAGCAGGGCTTGCAAGACGACGTCCGTGGTCTGGCGGCTTTGCATCGACCATCCGATGACACGCCGAGAATAGAGGTCGATGACCATCGCGAGATAGGCAAAGCCCTCCTGCGTCCGGATGTAGGTGATGTCCGTCACCCAGACACGATCCGGTGCTTCGACGTCGAACTGCATGTCGAGGGTATTGTCGACTACGAGCGAAGGCTTGCCTCCGTAGCTGCCCGAACGCCGCTTGTAGCCGATCTGCGCCTTGATCCCTGCAAGCTGTGTCAGTCTGGCCACGCGGTTCGCGCAGATACTTTCTCCCTGCTCCAAAAGATCGTCGTGCAGTTTGCGATAGCCGTAGACCTTGCCGCTGTCGGTCCAGGCATTGAGCAGCGTCTTCGTCTGGCGCTTGTCTTCCATCACCCGATTGCTCAGCGGCACCTGAAGCCATGCATGGAACCCGCTCGGTTGGATGCGCAGGCACCGGCACATGGCCCTGACGGAAAACTGCCCTCGATGCTCGGCCACGAACGCGTATCTCACCTTGCATCCCTGGCGAAATACGCGCTCGCCACTGTCCTCGGACCGATGGCGGACAGGGCTCGCCCTTTTTTAGAATGTCCCGCTCCTCCGACACGCGCGCCAGCTCGCGCTTCAGCCGACGGACCTCGACATCCTTATCGGTCTCGCCTGTGGCCGCCTTCGCGAACTTGCGCTTCCACGCATAGAGCGAATGCAGGCTGACCCCAAGCCGCTCCGAAACCGCCTTGATCGGGTAGCCCTGCTCCGTGATCTGTACGACCGCGTCACGCTTGAACTCGTCTGCGAAATTGCCTGTGCCCATCACGGCCTCCTTGCCTCAAGGTTAGCGAAGAAGGCGTCCAGGAAACATGGGGCTATTCAGATCACCCTTGCAGCAACCGTCATCTGTTGGCTGGGAATCCAGACGATAAGCGCGTGCGCACTAAGCGCAGGACCTCAGGATCCGTAACGAGGTAGGGAAAAACATGTTTTGTTATAGTGAGACATTCTATAGCCGAAGGCGGAAGCGCCATAACAGAGAGATGCCGTTACCTGCCAAGTCCGAACGTTCGTAGGAGATGAGACGCACTGGCGTCGACGAACCTCTTTGCTGCTCCATAATGCTGCAAACTTCGGTCTCTCAATGCTATGCACGAGAAGACTGGCAACATGCCCTATGGTAAGCGAACGATCAGATGGTACACGCGACGTTTACAACCGTCGATCTACATTCGCACGCCATGCCGACATGAGTGAACCTTTGTGCCTCGGCAGTGCCACCATCATATGACGGCACAGTATCTTCCGGCATCTAGATACGATCGGTCGCAGCGCCACTCGCGCCATACGGCCCGAAGCGCCGGTCGGCACGACACGTTTGGCCAGAACGGGGCCTACACGCCAGTAAAGGAGGATGAAAGCGCGGCCAGTTGGGTATTTGACAAGCACGCGGTCCCGGTATCGGCGAAGCGTCACCACATCCGGATGCATGCGGTCTCCATAGGCTGCGGTTGCGACGAAGCATGCCCCTCCCGAGGCGCCCTGATCCTCTTGGTCGGTGTCAGCCTCGTCACCAGTGCCTTCGTCATCTGATGGGTCACCACCAACGGCAGGCAATTCGTCCGCGTCTGCCGCTGGCTGCGACGTTCCGGGAACCGGCTCGCCGTCGATATACTGCGTCGTGACGGTCTGTCCATCCACCGTCTCCTGGACCAGGACGGGCTGGGTCGTGTTCGCGAAGTTCTGGGTCATGAACAACGCGTCCTGAGTTCCGCCCTGTCCCTCGACCGACCCCAACGACAGGCCGATCCCGATATACGCAACATCGGGATCGAGGATGTTCGCCTGATGGGAGGGGCTTTCCATCAGTGCGGAATGCAGCCGGTCGACGTCGGCTTCGGCCGCCGGACCTCTCAGTCCCGTATAGGCCACATTCTCCGTCAGGTTCCACGACCGGCCGGCAAGCGGAAAGTCCGCATCCTCGACCCTGTCGGTCGGAGAGGATCCATCCTCGCCAGCGTGCGAAATCGCCTGCTCTTCGGCCATCCAGTCGGAATGGTCCTGGGCTGCGGCGTTTAGATGAACTTCGACGTGGACTGGGTTGAGACCAGCCTGTTCCCGGTCTGCATTCACCAGATCGACGACGTGAAGTTCAAGACTGTTCGCGATCTCAGATGGCATCTTCCGCTCCAATTCCGTGAAAGAGGAGCGCGATGCAAATTTGCCGACGCAGAGGCCTGCTTGTCAGGCACGCTGCCTCATCTGACGCGAAGCTTGTCACAGCTTCCCAAGCTTTTCCAGATGAGCAGGCATGGTCGGCGACCGTCCGCCGGGTGATTGCATCAGGCCCTGTCCCTTCACGCGTCCCGCGCCGGCTTTGCGCGAACGCACGGACCCTTCGTTCAACACTCAGTCCATGCAGCACGATCATGCGGAGCCATCATGCTCGCTTGTTCTACCAGCGATCGATGCAGGGCTTCGAGAGAGGATGCCGAAAGAACAATGATGCCGCCAGCATGCCTCAAGACCAAGCAGAATCATGACTCCTCCAGAAGCACGCGGGTTGGAATCGAGCGCGAAATTCCCCATTACTGAGGTGCTACCCATTCCTTTGACAGGATATGGCGCTTTTCAAGCTCTGATTGCTCTGCTCCCCAACCTTG
>NZ_JXYF01000124.1:0-719 GCF_000967735.1 Paracoccus sp. S4493 | reverse complement strand
GTTTTCGGGGGGCACCTCAAACATCAGGCGGGGGTTCCGGTTCAGACGCTGCACAGACCAAGGCTTGATCAATGGCGACGATCCGAAAGAATACCACGCGCGCGCGACCCAAATCAGACACAAAGTCGAAGGCCGCAAAGCACGTGCCTCCGATGAAAAGCAGGTCAGCCATGTCGGCGCCCGCCTTTCTGGACAAGCTGATAGAGTCCAAGGTCGATCAGGCGATACGGCTGCTGAAGGATTACAGGAAGAGCTAAACGCATTCAGGAAGCACGGCTTGCAACCTTGTGCGTAGCTTCGATCGGGATGCATTTCCATCGTGGACCGTATGAATTGATATTGCTAAGGTCATCTTCCACTGATCGTTAAATGCTGCCGCAACTTCCTTACCGCCGAGATAATACGTTCAACACGTTAAATATGGCGGGCCAGGGTTGCTGATCTGCTACGGAATTTTTCCTTCACTGATGTTCTCCCCATTCCTTTGACAGGATCTGGCGCTTTTCAAGCTCTGATCTGCTCCTGCTGATCGGGTTGCGTTGCTTCTCCTGTCAGTGAGCAGACCACTGCCGGCGGTCGGCCGCCAAGAGCCTTGTGCGGCCGGCGGTGGTTGTAGAATTCCATCCAGTTGCGGACACCGGTGCGTGCCTGTGATCCGGTCTCCCAAGCTTGTAGGTAGACGCATTCGTATTTCAGGGTGCGCCACAGACGCTCGATGA
>NZ_JXYF01000123.1:0-28020 GCF_000967735.1 Paracoccus sp. S4493 | reverse complement strand
ATCAGCGCCAGCGCGCCGCCGCGCGGGCCCGCCAGCCCCATGACCAGCCCGACCGACAGCGCCGCCCCGGCCAGCGCCGCCAGCGGCAGGCCCAGGGGAAAGGCCGCGGCCAGCCCGGTCTGAATCGCCAGCACCGCGCCAAGCGCCGCCGTGCCCGACGTGCCGATCAGCCCCGGTTCGGCCAGGGGATTGCGCAGAAAACCCTGCATCGCGGCCCCTGCCAGCCCAAGCGATGCGCCCACCGCCGCGCCCAGGATGGCGCGCGGCAGGCGCAGTTCCTGCATGACCAGGACCAGCAGCGGATCGCCCCGCCCGAACAGCGCCGCCAGCGCGGGCCCGGGCGGCTGCCAGCTGGTCCCGATCATCAGCGATGTCACGAACAGCACGCCCACAAGCGCGCCAAGCGCGGCCGTCAGCCTCATGGCGCCACCTGGCGCAGCTGTGCCACGGCGCGCAGGACATGCGGCGTGCCACAGGCCCAATCCCGGTCGGGCGCAGTGACGACCTGCCGCCCCGGCGTGATGGCGCGCAGGACGGGATGGTCCATCACCTCCTCGGCGCGCGAGGCGCGGGGCTGAAGCTGGCCGGTCACGATCAGGTCGGGATCGGCCATCACCAGATCCTCCAGCGGCACGAAGCCTCCCTGCGACAGGCCCAGTTCCGTCGCAACGTTCGTCAGGCCCGCCGCCGCCAGGATCGCCCCGGCCAGGCTGTCCTGACCCGCGCTGTAGCCGTTCGCCCCATACAGCGCCGCCCGACGGTCGGGGCGCGGGTCCGCCTGCAGTGCCGCCAGGTCGCGGTCGAACTGCGCCACGATCCGGTCGGCGCGGTCCCGTCGGCCCAGCACGTCGCCCATCAGGCGCAGGTTGGTGCGGATGCTGTCCAGGTCCGTCCCCATGTCGAAGGTCGCTACGCGCAGGCCCAGCCTGTCCAGCATGTCCAGCGTCGCCGGAGAGGAATAGGTGCCCGCCAGCACCAGATCGGGCTGCAGGGCCAGGATATCCTCGGCCTGGCCGCGGTTGGTGGGATAGGCCTCGGCCTCGCGCGCCATGGCCGAAGAGACCGGGTCCTGCGCCAGATAGCTGACCGAGGCCAATTGTCCCGGCGCCGCCACCAGTATCGCCAGCTGATCGGTGCACAGGTTGATCGACACCACCCGCACGGGCGCATCGGCCCATGCGGGGGCGGCCATCAGCGCCAGCCCGATCAGCCCGCGGATCACCAGCGCGCCTGCAGGCCGATGGTGCCGGTCCGCCACTGGTTCGCAAAGCCCCAGACATCCGAATAGTCGCGGTCGAACAGGTTCACCACCCGCGCCGTTGCCCGCACGTTCGGCGTCAGGTCATAGCCCGCGGCAAGGTTGACCACGGTATAGGACGGCAGTTCGCGCGTCTCGAACCCGCCCCAGAACTGGGTGTCGAAGGTGCCCGCCACATGGCGCAGATCGCCCGTGACCGACCCGCGCCCGTCCAGGACCGACAGTGTCGCGCTCAGGCCGGCCTCGTGCCGGGGGCGACGGGTCTTGACGCTGCCATCGGGATTTTCCGCGTCCAGATAGGTATAGCTGGCCCCCAGGGTCAGACTGTCTGTCGCCAGAATGCGGGCCGCGACCTCGACCCCTTGGCGGGGGCTTTCGCCGGACTGGTTGCGATAGGAATAGAACGCCACGCCATCCTCAATGCCGACAAGATAGTCGGTGATCTCGTCCTCCAGCGTCTCGTTGAAATAGGTGACGTCGATGGTCCCGCGACCGTCCGGCAGCTGCGCCTCGACCCCCAGGTCAAAGCCGCTGTTCTTTTCCGGGCGCAGGTCGGGATTGCCCTGATAGACGGTGCCGAAGAAGCCGGCATCGGCATACAGCTCGAAATAGGACGGGTTCACCAGCCCCGTCCCGGCGGATGCGTGCAGGCGGAACGGACGGTCGGGCATCTGCCAAGACAGGCCCAGGTTCCAGCTGGTGAAATCGGCAAAGACGCGGTTCGCGTCGTGGCGCAGCCCGGCCTGGACATCCAGTCCGCTGGCCAGCATCGCGCGGTATTCCAGCGCGACCGACGACATCTCCCGGGACTGCCCCGGCGCAGTCGAGTTGCTGTCGCGCTGATGTTCCGCCAAGAGGTTCAGCAGCTGCGAGGCATCGGCGGCCGACCCGTCCAACCCCAGGCTGGCGCGGTATTTCAGCTTTTCGGTCTGGCCGCGCCGGAACGGGCTGTTGTCCTGGCTCTGCCGGGTGATGCTGTGCTGATAGTCCAGGCGCTGGACCAGGCGGCCGTCCAACGCGGTATGTTCCGCCCAGACCCCGCCCTGAAACTCGTCGCGGCGGCCGAACAGGTCGGCATCGACCAGATAGCTTTCGGCATCGGTCGCGGCAAAGTTCTCGGCGTCAAAGCCGTAATCCTCGGTGGACTGGCGCAGCGCCACCCCAAGGCGCAAATCGTCGGTGGCCAGGACGTCGCCGGACAGGACGGCGGTCTTGCGGTTGATCCCGTCCTTGCCGCCGCCATCGCCCGACTAGTCATAGCCCAGATCGTCGCGCGCCGACAGCGACAGCCGCAGCCCGCCCCGCTCCCCGCGACGGCTGACATGGACCGACGCCGCCCCGCCGTTCCCGGCCTCGACCGAGCCGCCATAGGACAGGCCCTGGGGCGCGTCGCGCGTGATGATGTTGATCACCCCCGCCGACGCGTTCGATCCATAGAACACCGATTGCGGCCCGCGCAGCACCTCGATCCGGTCGATGTCGGTGGTCTCCAGCCCGGTCAGCACGTATTCGTCCTCGCCCCCCGCCGCCTCGATGCCGTCGATCAGGATCAGGGTGTGGTTCGCCTCGGCGCCGCGGATGCGGACCTGTGCGATGCTGGCGCCGCTGCCGCTGACCGACACGCCGGGTAGCGCGCGCAGGGCGTCCTGGACGGTGGCGATGCCGCGATCCTCGATCTCGGTCGCGGTCAGGACGGTGTGGGCGCGGGCATAGCCGTCCTGGGCCACGGGCGTGATGCCGGCGGTCAGCACGATCTCGTCCAGCAGGATGGGTTCCCCTGGTGCCGCACCTTGCGCGGCGGCGGTCACGGGAAGGGCGACAAGCGTCGCCAGAAGACAGATCGGACGGCGCATCGGCACGGACCTTTCAAGGCAGGCACGGCCTGCGGCAAACAGAAATGTCCGGCACACGGACCCGGTGGGTCGCGGCAGGACGGTGACTGTCACCACTGCGGATCAGCCGCTTTCCTGGCACGCCCCGCGCCGGAAATGGGTGAGTGCTGCGGCAGGTCTCCTGGCTTGCGGGTCGATGCCTTGGCCGGCCTTCCCGGATCGCTCCAGTGGCATGATCGGCCATCGCTCTCCGCTTACAGTTGCGGGGGCAGCCCCGGATTGGCACCGGCGTTCCCTTTTGATCCGGCATGCAGGCCGGAACCGTAGCGGCGCCCTTGTGGCGCAGAGGCCCCGGAGCTGTCAACGGGATTCGCCCACCCGTTCCACGCCCGGCAAAAGGCGGTCACCGCCCGCCCCGGCCCGATCCCAGACCGGCCGAAATCCGTTCCGCCGCGGTGGCGACCATGCCGCCGATGCGGTCGACGGCGGCATCGGTCATGCGGTTCGTGGGGCCCGACACCGACACCCCGGCCACCGCCTCGCCATAGCTGTTAACGATGGAGGCCGCGACACAGCGCATCCCCAAGGTGCGCTCCTCGTCGTCAAAGGCAAAGCCGCGATGGCGGATCAGGGCGATGTCTGCCTGCAGCGCGTCCGCGTCGGCGATGGTCTTGTCCGTAAACCGGGTGAAGGTCGCGTCGCGCAGGAACACCGCCAGCCGCGTCTGATCGAACGCCGCCAGCAGCGCCTTGCCGATTCCCGATGCGTGCAGCGGAGACCGGGTGCCGGGCGGGAAAAACGCGCGGATCGTCTGATGCGTCTCGCCCTGGCTGACAAACAGCACGTCGCCGTCGCGTTCGATGCCCAGGTTGGCCGTCTCTCCGGTCAGGGCCATCAGGTCGCGCATCACTGCACGGCTGCGTTCGACGATGTTGGTGCGGCGCAGGAAGGCCGAACCAAGGCGGAACGCCTCGGGGCCGATGAACCACTCCTGCCGGTCGGGATTGTTCTCGACATAGCGACGGTGTTCCAGGGTGGCCAGGACGCGGTGCATGGTGGCGGGCGACTGGTCCAGATGCGTGGACAGCCCGGTCAGGGTGATCCCCTCATGTGCGGCCAGGGCCTCCAGCACGTCCAGCCCGCGGTCCAGGGCCTGGATGCTGGCGGCGGGCTGATCAGCCTTGCCACCTTTTGGCCGTCCCCGCTTGCGCACCGGCTGCTGCATCGGAATCACGCCCCTTCCGTCTGTAACACCACAAAAAAATAATTTCATGAAAGCCGTTTTCCGGCAATGAAAAAATCACGCGCCCATGATTTCGCTGCGAAACCTGCATTAAACCAGATTTCCGAAAAACGATTTCAAAAAAATTTACTGGTTTGCGGACCCGTGCTACACCTTGTCGCATCAAGGAGAAGCCGACCGTGAGCACCCAGAACCCGATCTTCATTCCCGGCCCGACGAACATCCCCGAGGTGCTTCGCAAGGCCGTCGACATGCCCACAATCGACCATCGCAGCCCGATGTTCGGAAAGATCCTGCATCCCGCGCTGGAGGGGGTCAAAAAGGTCCTGAAATCGACGCAGGCGCAGGTCTTCGTGTTCCCCTCCACCGGCACCGGCGGGTGGGAGACGGCGATCACCAACACGCTGTCGGCGGGCGACGCGGTTCTGGCCACGCGCAACGGCATGTTCAGCCACCGCTGGATCGATATGTGCCAGCGGCACGGCCTGGACGTCCAGGTCGTGGACCAGTCCTGGGGCGAAGGCATCCCCACCGACCGGTTCGAGGAGATCCTGACCGCCGACACGGCCCATCGCATCAAGGCGGTCCTGGCCACGCATAACGAAACCGCCACCGGCGTCCGGTCGGACATCGCCGCGGTCCGCCGCGCGCTGGACCGGGCGGGCCATCCCGCGATGCTGTTCGTGGACGGGGTCAGCTCCATCGCCTGTTATGACTTCCGGATGGACGAATGGGGCGTCGATGTCGCCGTTACCGGGTCGCAGAAGGGCTTCATGCTGCCCCCCGGCCTGGCGATCGTCGGCTTTTCGCCCAAGGCGATGACCGCGGTCGAGGGCGCGGGCCTGCCGCGCACCTTCTTCGACATCCGCGACATGGCGCGGGGCTATGCCGCGAACGGCTTTCCCTATACGCCGCCCGTCGGCCTGCTGAACGGGCTGAAGGTTGCCACCGACATGCTGCTGGACGAGGGGCTGGAGAACGTCTTTGCCCGCCATCACCGCATCGCCGAAGGCGTCCGCCAGGCCGTCGCGGCATGGGGCATGACCCTGTGCGCCGCGCGACCCGCGCTGTATTCCGACAGCGTCAGCGCGATCCGCACGCCGGACGGGTTCGACGCCAACCGCATCGTCAGCCATGCGCTGAACACCTATGGCGTGGCCTTCGGCACGGGCTTGGGCGATGTCGCGGGCAAGGTCTTCCGCATCGGGCATCTGGGGATGCTGACCGACGTGATGGCCCTGTCGGGGCTGGCCACGGCAGAGATGGTGATGGTCGATCTGGGCCTGCCCATCACCCTGGGCTCCGGCGTCGCCGCCGCCCAAGCGCATTACCGGCACAGCGCGGGCCAGGCCTGCAGGCAGGCTGCGTGATGGACGCGATCCCGACCCTGGACGACATGCTGGCGGCCCGCGACCGCATCCGCCCGCATGTCCACGTCACCCCCGTCCTGACCAGCCGGATGCTGGACGAGCTGACGGGCGCGCAGCTGTTCTTCAAGTGCGAGAACCTGCAGAAGGCCGGCGCCTTCAAGGCGCGCGGCGCCAGCAACGCGGTCTTTGGCCTGTCGGATGCCCAGGCCGCGCGCGGCGTCGCCACCCACTCCAGCGGCAATCACGGCACCTGCCTGTCCTATGCCGCGGGACGACGCGGCATTCCCTGCACGGTCGTCATGCCCCGCACCGCCCCGCAGGCGAAGAAGGACGCGGTGCGCGGCTATGGCGCGCGCGTTGTGGAATGCGAACCCTCGACCAGTTCGCGCGAGGCGGTCTTTGCCCAGGTCGTGGCCGAGACGGGGGCAGAATTCGTGCATCCCTACAACGACCCGCGGGTGATCGCCGGACAGGCCACCTGCTCGGCCGAGATGCTGGAGCAGATCCCCGGCCTGGACGCGGTCATCGCCCCCATCGGCGGCGGCGGCATGGTGTCGGGCACCTGCCTGACCCTGTCCGCGCTGGCCCCCGCCACACGCATCTATGCGGCCGAACCCGAACAGGCGGACGACGCGGCACGCAGCTTTCGCGCCGGCCACATCATCGCAGACGACGCGCCCGTGACCGTGGCTGACGGGCTCAAGGTGCCGCTCAAGGACATGACCTGGCATTTCGTCCGCAACTACGTCACCGACATCCTGACCGCGTCCGAGGATGAGATCATCGCCGCGATGCAGCTGATCTGGAAACGGCTGAAGATCGTGGCCGAACCCTCCAGCGCGGTGCCGTTGGCGACCATCCTGAAGAACCGCGACGTCTTTGCCGGCCAGCGCATCGGCGTCATCATCACCGGCGGCAATGTCGATCTGGACCGCCTGCCCTGGACCAACGGAGATGCCCAATGAACGCCCACGCAGAATTCGCAGGCCTCGAGGTCGGATACGACATTCCCGCCCTGCCGGGGATGGACGAGGCCGACATCCAGACCCCCTGCCTGATCCTTGATCTGGACGCACTGGAACGCAACATCCGCAAGATGGGAGATTACGCCCGCGCCCACGGCATGCGCCACCGGGCGCATGGCAAGATGCACAAGTCGGTCGACGTCCTGAAGCTGCAGGAGCGGTTGGGCGGCGCGGTCGGCGTCTGCTGCCAGAAGGTGTCCGAGGCCGAGGTGTTCGTGCGCGGCGGCATCCGCGACGTGCTGGTGTCGAACCAGGTCCGCGACCCGGCCAAGATCGACCGCCTGGCGCGCCTGCCCTTGCGGGGCAGCCGGATCATCGTCTGCGTCGACGACATCGCCAACGTGGCCGAACTGTCGGCGGCGGCGCAGCGCCACGGCACCACGCTGGAATGCTTTGTCGAGATCGACTGCGGTGCCGGCCGCTGCGGGGTCAGGACGACCGAGGCGGTGGTGCAGATCGCCCAGGCCATCGACGCCGCCCCCGGCCTGAAATTCACCGGCATCCAGGGCTATCAGGGCGCCATGCAGCACATGGACAGCTTTGACGACCGCAAGGCCAAGCTGGACGCGGCCATCGCCCAGGTCCGCGAGGCGGTCGAGGCGCTGACCGCGATCGGCCTGACGCCCGAACTGGTGTCGGGCGGGGGCACGGGGTCCTATTACTTCGAATCCAACTCGGGCGTCTTCAACGAGCTGCAATGCGGCAGCTATGCCTTCATGGATGCCGATTACGGGCGCATCCTGGACCGGGACGGCACCCGCATCGACCAGGGTGAATGGGAAAACGCGCTGTTCATCCTGACCAGCGTCATGAGCCACGCCAAGCCGCGTCTGGCGGTGGTCGATGCCGGCCTCAAGGCACAGTCGGTGGACAGCGGCCTGCCCGTCATCCACGGCCGCACGGACGTGAAATACATCAAGTGTTCCGACGAACACGGCGTGGTCGAGGACCCGGACGGTGTGCTGGCCGTCAACGACAAGCTGCGCCTGATCCCCGGTCATTGCGATCCGACCTGCAACGTCCACGACTGGTACGTGGGCGTCCGGGGCGGCAAGGTCGAGGTCGTCTGGCCGGTCTCTGCCCGCGGAAAGGCCTATTGATGCAGACGCAATCCCCCCTGCTGATCGTTCCCGAACACCTGATCGCGGACCTGATCTCGGCCCAGGACTGCTTTGCGGCGGTCGAACAGGTCTTTGCCGCGATGGCGCGGGACACGGCCTACAACTTTCCAGTCATCCGTGAGGCGATCGGCCATGCCAATGCGCTGTACGGGTTCAAGTCGGGGTTCGACCGGGAATCGCTGGCGCTTGGGCTAAAATCGGGCGGGTTCTGGCCGCGGAACGCCGACAGGGGCCTGACGAACCACCAGTCGACGATCTTCCTGTTCGACGCCGATACCGGGCGGTGCCGGGCCGTGGTGGGCGGCAACCTGCTGACCGCGCTGCGCACGGCGGCGGCCTCGGCGGTGTCGATCCGTCACCTGGCGCGGCCGGATGCGCGGGTGCTGGGCATGATCGGGGCGGGGCATCAGTCGACCTTCCAGCTGCGCGCCGCGCTGGATCAGCGGGACTTCGACAGGGTCGTCGGCTGGAACCTGAACCCCGCCGACCTGGATCGGTTGGCCAAGGTCGCCGATGAACGCGGCATCCCGTTCCAGGCGGTCGACCTGGATCAGCTGGGCGCGCAGGCGGACGTGATCATCACCATCACCTCGTCATTCGCGCCCATCCTGCAGGCCGCCCAGGTCCGGCCCGGCACGCACCTGGCCTGCATGGGCACCGACACCAAGGGCAAGCAGGAGGTCGAGGCCGCATTGCTGGGCAAGGCGTCGGTCTTTACCGACGAGGTCGCCCAGTCCGTCACCATCGGAGAGGCCCAGCACGCCGTGGCCCAAGGACTGATCGCACCGGACGACATCACCCAGATCGGTGCGGTGATCAACGGCGACCGTCCAGGCCGGGTGTCCGACGACCAGATCACCCTGTTCGACGGCACCGGGGTGGGACTGCAGGACCTGGCAGTCGCATCCGCCGCGGTCGATCTGGCGGTCGAACGCGGGATCGCCATCGCGGTCCAGATCTAGCGTCACCCCCGCGCACCCGACAGCGGGCGCGCGGGGTGCTGTCACTTCGCCTGGCGCGCGATCCAGTCGTCGATCCCGGCCTGCGCCACTGCCTGGTCCTGGGCCGGCGTCCCCGAGGACACGCCGATGCCGCCCACCACCTCTCCGTTCCACAGGACCGGCAGACCGCCGCCGACCACCATCAGCCGCCCGCCGATGGCCGAGGCGATGCCATAGGCCGGCGCGCCGGGCTGGCTGGCCATGCCATAGTCGTGGGTCGCCTTCTTGGCCGCGGCCGCGGTGAAGGCCTTGTCGATGGCGATGGTGGTCGAGGTGACCTTGCCACCCTCCATCCGTTGAAAGGCGATCAGCTGGCCCGCCTCGTCGGTGATGGCGATGCACATCGGGACGCCGATCGTCCGGGCATGGGCCTCGGCACCGGCCATCAGGATGCGGGCGTCGTCGAGATCGAGTCGGGTCAGGGTCTGCATCGGAATTCCTTGGCTGTTGTCCGGGTGCCCGGCCGCAGCGGAACGACCCGAAGGTCGGCGACGCGGACGGGCAATGCTTAGCAGGCGGGTCGCGGACGGCCACCCCCAATGCGCAACGCGCGCGGGGCGCCGCCGCCCGGATCACGCTAGCGCGACGGTTTCGGTTGCGGAATCATCCGCGACATAGAAGACTTTCCACGTTCCATTGAAAGCGGGCCAACGGCGATGTCCTATCTTGAAAGCTTGCGGGTCTTCGTGCGGGTGGTCGAACTGGGCTCGATCACGGCGGGGGGGCGCGATCTGCGCCTGTCGCCCGCGGTCGCATCGAACCGGATCAAGGATCTGGAAAACCGCTTTGGCCTGCGCCTGCTGAACCGCACCACCCGCAAGCTGACCACGACCGAGATCGGCCGCGCCTTCTATGACCACGCCCGACGCGTGATCGAGACCCTGGACGAGGCCGAGGCCCTGATCGGCAGCTTTTCGGGCAAGCCGCAGGGCGTGATCCGCCTGACCGCGCCCCTGGGCCTGGGACGGCGGCTGGTCGCGCCGCTGATCCCGCCCTTCTGCGCCGACAATCCGGGGATCGAGATCCGCCTGCGCCTGTCCGACCGCAACGTCAACATCGTCGAGGATGCCATCGACCTGGCCTTCTTTCTGGGAGAGCCCGCCGATTCCGCATTGAAATGGCGCAAGATCGCTGAATGCCCGCGGGTGCTGGTCGCGTCGCAGGCCTATCTGGACGCCGCGGGCACGCCGCTGCGGCCGGACGACCTGGCGGGTCACAACTGCCTGTTGCTGCGCTATCCCCGCAGCCCGGAATATTACTGGACGCTGCAGACATCGGACGGGCCGCGCAAGATGATGGTGCAGGGGCGGTTCGACACCGACGACGGCGACGTGCTGCGCGATTGGGCGCTGGCCGGGCACGGCATCGCCAACCGCCCGCTGTACGAGGTGACGCAGGACCTGGCCGACGGTCGCCTGGTCGAGGTCCTGCCCGCCAACCGCCCCCTGCCGGCGCAGTTCGGCTGCCTTGCCCCGCACAGGCGTCTGCAGGACCCCAAGGTCCGCATGTTCGCCGACCACGCGGTGCGGGAGCTGCGTCCGCTGTTCTAGGCCGGGGCAAGGACTTTACAGCGACGATTGATAATCGGCACGGGACGACTGCACCACCGCGGGGTTTGCCGTTGATCCGCCTGCATATTCCACGGCCTGTCCGTCCGGTGGGTGATGGCCCGGCGCGTCGCACGCCGCGGGGCATTAACTAATATTTCTGGACGGATTTTCCATCGCATGCGACTCAAACAGTTAACCCGACACCGGGTGATCAAGGAGAGACCGCAATGGCCGACCCGACCCGCCGCCGTGGCCGCCCCTGTGCCGACAGACCCGGCCGCCCGCTGACCGTCCAGGCGTTGGACCGCGCGCTGGACATGCTGGACCTGCTGTCGCTGCATCCCGGCCTGACGCTGAGCGAGGTCGCGCAGCGCGCGGGGCTGCCCGCATCCGCCACGCATCGCATCCTGCAGACCCTGGCCCTGCGCGGCATGGTCGAACGCTGTGCCGCGACGCAATGCTGGTCGGTCGGGCCATCCAGCTTTCGCCTTGGGGCGGCCTTCCTGCGGCGGTCGGGGCTGATCGCGCGGGCACGCCCGATCCTGCAGGACCTGGTTGCGCGGACCCAAGAGACGGCCAACCTGGGCATCCTCAGCGATGGTGACGTGCTGTTCGTGTCGCAGGTCGAATCCGACCAGCCGATCCGCGTGGCCTTTCCGCCCGGAACGCGCGCGTCGCTGACCGGATCGGGCATCGGGCGGGCGATGCTGGCAATCAATGCGGGGCATGCGCCCGACGCGGCCTGTCCCGATCTGGCGCGCATCCGCAGGCAGGGCTTTGCGTTCGACGATCAGGGACGGATGGCGGGAATGCGCTGCGTGGCCGCGCCCATCGTGGACATGGCCGGGCGCGCGGTGGCCGGGCTGTCGATCAACGCCCCCGCGCATCGGATCGGGACGCGCCAGGTCGGCGCGATCGGCGCGGCGGTGGCCGAGGCCGCGGCGCGGCTGACCGCCGTCACCGGCGAGCAGCTGCACCTGTAGAAGCCCGCCCCGCGGACGGGACGGGCCTTGGCTCAACTGTCGGACTTGAACCCCAGGCTGCGGCCGATCCGCGAGGCATAGAACTCGCCCACCAGGCCGCGCCGGAACAGCAGCACGCAGACCATGAAGACGACCCCGGTGATGACCGTCACCGGCAGCGGCGAGGTCGCCAGATAGTTCTGCAGCGTCACCACCAGCCCCGCGCCGATGACCGGCCCGATCAGCGTGCCGATGCCGCCCAGCAGCGTCATCAGGATCACCTCTCCGGACATCTGCCAGCCGACATCGGTCAGGGTCGCGAACTGGAACACCAGGCTTTTCACGCTGCCCGCCAAGCCCGCGATCGCTGCCGACATGACGAACGCCGCCAGCTTGTAGCGCGCCACGGTATAGCCAAGCGACGTCGCCCGCGCCTCGTTCTCGCGGATGCTTTTCAGGATCATGCCGAAGGGAGAGTTGATGATCCGCCAGATCGCCAGCATCCCGGCCAGGAACACGCCCAGCACGAAATAGTACATGTTGATCTGGTTCGACAGGTCCAGCATGCCCAGGAAGGTGCCGCGCGGGACGGACTGGATGCCGTCCTCTCCGTTCGTGAAGGCGGCCTGTAGGCAGAAGAAGAAGAACATCTGCGACAGGGCCAGGGTGATCATGGCGAAATAGATGCCCTGACGGCGGATGGCGATCAGCCCCATGATCAGGCCCAGCCCCGCCGCGCCCGCGACCCCGACCAGGATTCCCAGTTCGGGCGACAGGCCCCAGACCTTGACCGCATGCGCGGTGAAATAGGCCCCGCCCCCGAAGAAGGCCGCATGGCCGAAGGACAGAAGGCCGGTATAGCCCAGCAGCAGGTTGAACCCCGCGGCGAACAGCGCAAAGCACAGGATCTTCATCAGGAAGATCGGGTACAGGAACATGGGCACCAGCAGCAGGAAGCCCAGCATGGCCAGCAGGATGACCGCCTTGATGCGGCCGGCTGCCGGGACGGTCGCGGCGGCCTGGGGGGTGGTTGCGTCGGAATGGCTCATCTTACACATCCTTTCCGAACAGGCCTGCGGGCCGCAGGATCAGCACGATCGCCATGATGACGAAGATCACGGTGTTCGATGCCTCGGGGTAGAAGACCTTGGTCAGACCCTCGGCGATGCCCAGCATGTAGCCGGTGACGATGGCGCCCAGGATGGACCCCATGCCGCCGACCACGACCACGGCGAACACGACGATGATGATGTTCGTGCCCATCAGCGGCGACACCTGATAGATGGGCGCCGCCAGCACGCCCGCGAATGCCGCCAGCGACGCGCCCAACGCATAGGTCAGCGTCAGCAGCAGCGGCACGTTCACGCCGAAGCTTTGCACCAGCACCGGGTTCTCGGTGGCCGCGCGCAGGTATGATCCCAGCTTGGTCTTCTCGATCAGCAGCCACACGGCGATGCAGACCGCCAGCGACGCCACGATCACCCAGCCCCGATAGATCGGCAGGAACATGAAGCCCAGGTTCACGCCCCCCGCCAGCGCCGGCGGCGTCGGATAGGGCTGCCCGCTGGAGCCGAAGAAGTACCGGAACGTCCCCTCGATCGTCAGGGCCAGGCCGAAGGTAAACAGCAGGCCATACAGATGGTCCAGCTTGTAGAGCCGCGACAGCATGGTCCGTTCGACCAGCGCGCCGAAGGTGCCCACGATCAGCGGCGCCAGGATCAGCGCGATCCAGTAGTTCACGCCGGTCCAGGTCAGCAGCAGCAAGGCCACGAACGCACCCAGCATGTATTGCGCGCCATGGGCGAAGTTGATCACCCGCAGCAGGCCGAAGATCACCGCCAGCCCAAGCGACAGCAGCGCATAGAACGACCCGTTGATCAGGCCGATCAGCAGCTGCCCCATCAGGGCAGCCATCGGCACGCCGAATATCATCGTCATGTCAGACCCCCAGTTCGCGATTGAGCATGTCCATGTTGGCGGGCAGCTGGCCCACCGGGAATTCCGCGGTCATCTGGCCGTGATCCATCAGATAGAACCGGTCGGCGACCTTGCTGGCAAAGCGGAAGTTCTGTTCGACCAGCACCACGGTCATGCCGCGTTTCTTCAGTTCGCCCAGCACCGTGCCGATGTTCTGGATGATCACCGGGGCCAGCCCCTCGGTCGGCTCGTCCAGCAGCAGGCAGCGCGCGCCGGTGCGCAGGATGCGCGCCATGGCCAGCATCTGCTGTTCGCCCCCCGACAGTTTCGTGCCGGGGCTGTTCCTGCGTTCATGCAGGTTCGGGAACAGGGCATAGATCTCGTCGACCGACATGCCGCCCTTGGCCACCACAGGCGGCAGCATTAGGTTCTCCTGCACCGACAGGCTGGCGAAGATGCCGCGCTCCTCGGGGACGAAGCCCAGGCCGGCGCGGGCGGTCTTGTGCAGCGGCATGGTCATCATGTCGCTGCCGGCAAAGGTGATGCTGCCG
The DNA here is from genome assembly GCF_000967735.1 of Paracoccus sp. S4493. Lineage (NCBI taxonomy): Bacteria > Pseudomonadati > Pseudomonadota > Alphaproteobacteria > Rhodobacterales > Paracoccaceae > Paracoccus > Paracoccus sp. S4493. Next base: position 14,190 of record NZ_JXYF01000123.1, on the reverse strand, counting down.
GTGCGCTTGCGCAGGATGCCCATGATCGACCGCAGCGTGGTGGTCTTGCCCATGCCGTTGCGGCCCAGGATGCAGATCATCTCGCCTTCGTTCACGTGCAGGTCGACGCCGTGCAGGATGTGGCTTTCGCCGTACCAGGCGTTCAGCCCGGCGACATTCAGAAGCGCGCTCATGCGTCGGTTCCCATATAGGCGGTGCGCACGCGGGGATCGGTGGACACCGTGGCGTAATCGCCGCTGGCCAGGATCTCTCCGCGCTGCAGCACGGTGACGCGGTCGCAGATGTCGGCCACGACCGACAGGTTGTGTTCGACCATCAGGACGGCCCGGTCGCGGGCCACGTCGCGGATGATGCCGGCGACGGTGCGCACGTCCTCAAGGCCCATCCCGGCCATCGGCTCGTCCAGCAGCAGGACCTTGGGGTCCAGGGCCAGCGTGGTCGCGATCTCCAGCACGCGCTTGCGGCCATAGGACAGGTCCATCGCACGGGTGTCGCGATATTCCGTCAGGCCCAGCTGCGCGATCAGCTCGTCCGCGCGCGGGTTCAGCCGGTCCAGCGACGACAGCGACCGCCAGAACTGGGTGGCCAGCCCGTTGGGCCGCTGCAGCGCGACGCGCAGGTTCTCCAGCACCGTCAGATGCGGGAACACGGCCGAGATCTGGAACGACCGCACCAGGCCAAGCCGCGCCACCTCGGCGGGCTTTCTGGCGGTGATGTCCTGGCCCAGCAGCGTGATCGACCCGCGGGTGGGCGTCAGGAACTTGGTCAGCAGGTTGAAGACGGTGGTCTTGCCCGCGCCGTTCGGGCCGATCAGCGCGTGGATGCGGCCGTGTTCGACATCCAGGTCGACATCGTTGACGGCGGTGAAGCCGGCGAAATCCTTGCCAAGGCCGCGGGCGGATAACACCACCCGCGGCTGGTCCTGTTGCACAGGCATTGCTGTCATGGGTCCGTCCGCGCCCTAGTTCGCCGCGACCAGCGCACAGCCGCTTTCGGCCGGATCGATGAACGCCTCGGACCCGGGGATGGTCGCCAGGACGTTGAAGTAATCCCAGTCCGTGGTGATGTCGGCCGGTGCCTTGACCTCCAGCAGATAGACGTCGGTGATCAGGCGTCCGTTCGCGCCCACCGTGCCGCCCTGAGAGAAGACGTCGTTGACCGGCAGCGTATGCAGCTGTTCGGACACGGCGGCGGTCTCGTCGGTGCCGGCGGCCTCGATGGCCTTCAGGTACTGCAGGACGGCCGAATAGGTGCCGGCATGGACCATGTTCGGCATCGCCTGCGTGCGCTCGAAGAAGCGCTGCGCGAATTCGCGGCTTTCGTCGGTGCGGTTCCAGTAGAAGGATTCCGTCAGGGTCAGGCCCTGCGCCGCCTCGGCTCCCAGGCCGTGGACCTCGGCCAAGGTGAATAGCAGCGCCGCCAGGCGCTGGCCGCCCTGCACGATGCCGAATTCGGCCGCGGACTTGATGGCGTTCTGGGTGTCCAGGCCGGCATTGGCCAGGCCGATGACCTTGGCCCCCGATGCCTGCGCCTGCAGCAGGAAGGACGAGAAATCATTGGTGGACAGCGGATGGCGGACCGAGCCCAGCACCTCGCCGCCATTGGCGGTGACATAGGCGCCGGTCTGCTCCTCCAGCGAATAGCCGAAGGCATAATCGGCGGTCAGGAAGAACCAGCTGTCGCCGCCCTGCTCGACCAGCGCGCCGCCGGTGCCCACGGCCAGCGCGTGGGTGTCATAGGCCCAGTGGAACCCGTTCGCGGTGCATTGCGCGCCGGTCAGTTCGGTGGTGGCGGCACCGGTGGTCATGGTGATCTTGTCGGCCTCGGCCGACAGCGCCTGCACGGCCAGCGCCACGGACGAGGTGGTCAGCTCCATGATTGCGTCGACCTGTTCGGTGTCGTACCACTGCCGCGCGATGTTCGATGCGACGTCGGGCTTGTTCTGGTGATCGGCGGTCACGACCTCGATCGGCATATCCAGCACGGTGCCGCCGAAATCCTCGACCGCCATCAGCGCCGCCTGATAGGAATAGGTGCCGCCGAAATCGGCATAGACGCCCGACTGGTCGTTCAGGATGCCGATCTTGACGACGTCATCCGATACCTGGGCCATCGCGGCGGTGGCCGTGGCGCCCAAGATCGCCACCGATGTCAACAGTCTAGCCATGGTCTTCTCTCTCCCTCGTGTCGGACCGCAGGCGTGTGGACGGGCCACCCGCCGGGTCGGCGGTCCGGTTCATCGTTTCCGTGAATGACTGACGACCCTCTCCCCAAGGCCGCGCTTGGGAAAGGTTGCAGAATAGGTTTGCCTTGGCAAGGACGCTTGGACCGCCCTGCGGCAACTTGCACAGGCTGCAATCCGCCAGCGGCGCTGGTGGCGGCGGGCCGGGGGTTGGCCTGCGGTCCACAGCCCCTATCCTGACCCCCTGAACACGGAGAGGAGACCACCATGACCTGTCATCCGACACGCCGCATCGCCGCGATCCTGCTGGCGGGCACGCTGCTTCACGCCCAGGCCGCCGCGGCCCAGGACCCTGCCGGTCCCGACGCGCCGCCGCGCGACGAGTTCTTCTGGCTGGGCCAGATGAACAAGGCCAGCCTGGTCATCAACAGCCAGGAGGGGCTGTTGGACCCGGCCCTGGCCCCGGACATCGCCGAGGCTCTGGCGCAGGTGATCGCCGCGGGCGACGCGCCCGACGGAGAACGCCCCCGCACCGTCATCAGCTTCGAGCCGCTGCTGATCGATGCGGGCGGTCCGCAGGTCACCCTGCTGCATGCCGGGCGGTCCAGCCAGGACATGCACGCCACCTTCCGCGCCGCGATGCTGCGCGACAAGATGCTGGAGCTGGCCGATCAGCTGCACGCGACCACGACCACGATGGTCGACCTGGCCGAACGCCATGCAGACATCATCGTGCCGAACTATACCAACGGGGTCGCGGCCCAGCCCAACAGCCTGGGGCATTACCTACTGGGCCACTCCGCCGGCCTGGACCGCGACGCGCAGCGCATCCGCGAGGCCTATGCCCGCATCGACCGCAGCGCGATGGGCACCACCGTCCTGAACGGCACCGGCTGGCCGCTGAACCGCCAGCGGATGGCCGAATACCTGGGCTTTCCGGCGCTGGTCGAGAACGCTTATGACGCGTCGCAGATCTCGTCGATGGACCACCCGGTCGAGGTGGCCGGCATCGTCACCTCGGTCGCGCTGCACAGCGGCAACCTGGTCGAGGACATCATGACCCAATACGCCCAGACCCGCCCCTGGATGCTGCTGGAGGAGGGCGGAGAGAACACCTATGTCTCTTCGGCCATGCCGCAAAAGCGCAATCCGGGCCTGCTGAACAACACGCGCAGCGATGCGTCGCAGGCCATCGCGCTGGCAATGGGGCCGGTCCTGCAGACGCACAACATCACCCCCGGCATGCCCGACCCCAAGGATGTCGCCGACAATGCCGCGATGGTCGATGCGGGCATCGCCACCCTGTCGCGGCTGGACGCGGTCCTTCAGGCGCTGGTCATCGACCAGGATCGCGCGCTGGAGGAGCTGAACAGCGACTGGACCGCCTCGCAGGAGATCGCCGACCGGCTGATGCGCGACCACGGCCTGCCCTTCCGCGAAGGCCATCACGTCGCCTCCGAGATCGTGACACATGCGCGCCAAAACGGGATGGGTCCGCTGGACTTTCCCTATGCCGAGGCGCAGCGCATCTATGCGGATGCCGTCGCAGGCACCGACGCCCCCGCTGACCTGCCCCTGACCCAGGAGCAGTTCCGCCAGGCCCTGGACCCGGCCGCGATCGTCGCCGCGCGCGCCACCTCCGGCGGGCCGCAACCGCAGGAGATGACGCGCATGATCGGCACCGCCCGCGTGCGGCTGGACGATCACGCCGGCTGGATCGCCGCCCGGCGCGGCCATGTCGATGCGGCGCTGGACCGGCTGGACGCCGATTTCGACGGCCTGACGCGGGACTGACCCTTCAGGGCGCGGGCTGGTGGTCGATCCAGGATGTCGCGGCCTCGTAGGCGCGGCCCAGGTTCAGCACGCAGGCATCGCGCCCGCGATGGCCGATCAGCTGCAGCCCCATCGGCGTGCCGGACGGTCCGAACCCCGCCGGCACGCACAGCGCCGGCAACCCGGTCAGCGATGCCGGCACGACCACCTCCATCCAGCGGTGATAGCTGTCCATCTGCCGTCCCGCGATCTGGCGCGGCCAGGTCCAGCCCGCGTCGAACGCGAACAGCTGCGCCGACGGCAGCGCCAGGATGTCCACGTCCATCCCCGCCGTGTGGCGGAACCAGTCCGACCGGATCGTGCTGGCACGGCGCAGGTCGGCGGCGGACAGGGCCAGGCCGCGCTCGATCTCCCACCGCAGTTCGGGCTTCACCTGGTCCGGGGCGCTGTGCAGCAGCGGGCCAAGGCTGCCCGCGATGGTCCAGCTGCGCAGCGTCGTCCAGGCCTCCCACAGGGCGGCGGCGTAAAAGGGTGGCGCCATGGGCACCACGTCATGGCCCAGATCGGCCAGCACCTGCACGGCGGTTCCGCACAGGTCCAGCACGCCCGGCTCCATCGCATAGGCCCCGCCCCAATCGCCCAGCCAGCCGATGCGCAGCCTGCCCTTGGGCGGCGCGGGGCGATAGGGGCCGCTGGAATGCGGGTGCATCGCATCGGGGGCGGACTGGACCGCCAGCAACAGCTCCAGGTCGCGGATCGACCGCGCCATCGGGCCTTCGGTCGACAGCTGGGACAGGAACAGGTCGCCCGGGTTGGACGGCGCGACCAGGCCATAGCTGGGCCGGAACCCGAAGACGTTGTTCCACCCGGCCGGGTTGCGCAGCGACCCCATCATGTCCGACCCGTCCGCCAGCGCCACCATGCGCGCGGCCAGCGCTGCCCCCGCGCCGCCGCTGGACCCGCCCGCCGACCGCGACAGGTCATAGGGGTTGCGCGTGACGCCATAGACCGGGTTGTAGCTGTGCGACCCCAGCCCGAATTCGGGCGTGTTGGTCTTGCCGATGATCACCGCCCCGGCCCGGCGCAGGCGCGCGACCATCGGGCTGTCCGCCACCGGCACGTGGTCGCGGAACGCGGGCGAGCCATAGGTCGTGACGATCCCCGCCGTGTCCGCCAAATCCTTGACCGCCATCGGCAACCCCTGCAGCGGCCCCGCGGGGGCCTGCGCGGCCTCGGCCAGTAGGGTGTCGCGGTCGCGCAGCGCGACGACGGCGTTGATGGACGGGTTCGTCGCCGCGATCCGATCCATCGTCAGCGCCATCAGCCCGACCGCATCGATGGTGCCCGCGCGCAGGGCCTCCAGCTGGCTTGTCGCATCCCCGGTGATCATCCGATGTGCCCCTTTTCCTGATGTCGCCGTCACCGTGGGGCGAAACGGCGCGCCCCACAACCCCGGCCGCCCGTGCCGATCACAGAACCGTGTGCATCCATGACATCGGCGTTGGAACGGAACATCGGGCGCATGCTGCGGTTGTGCCCCGACACCAACAGGAGAACCCGATGAAACAGACCCTTGCGATCCTTGCCATCTGCGCCACGCCCGTCGCAGCCCTTGCCCAGGCCGAGGGAGAGTTCTCGCTGCCCGACCTGCCCTATGCCGCGGACGCGCTGGACCCGGTCATCAGCGCCGAGACGATGGGCCTGCATCACGACAAGCACCACCAGAGCTATGTGACCAACCTCAACACCGCCATCGCCGAGGGCGACGCCCCCGCCGGCACCGCGCTGGAGGATCTGGTGGCCAATGCCGGCACCTATCCCGACCGCGTCCGCAACAACGCCGGCGGTCACTGGAACCACACATTCTTCTGGGAGTCGATGGCCCCGGCCGATCAGACCGGAGAGATGTCGCCCGAACTGACCGAGGCGATCGAGGCGGCATTCGGTTCCGACGAGGAGTTCCGCACCGCATTCCAAGAGGCCGGTGCAGGCCAGTTCGGATCGGGCTGGGTCTGGCTGATCGTGAACGATCAGGACGAGCTGGAGATCACCTCGACCCCGAACCAGGACAACCCGCTGATGGACGTGGCCGAGACGCAGGGCACGCCGCTTCTGGGCAACGACGTGTGGGAGCACGCCTATTATCTGACCTACAACAACCGCCGGGCCGAATACCTGGAAAGCTGGTGGGATGTGGTGAACTGGGGGGCCGTGTCCGAACGCTATGACGCGGCGCTGGCCGAATAAGCCACGGCCATCCCCAATCTTACGACGGGCGGCACGGCAACGTGCCGCCCGTCTTCTTTGCGAAACCAAAATAGCGCGCGACGGGCCAGAAACGACGGTGCAAGGGCGTCGGAGCCGTGCAATGGGCCGGTCAGAGCCTGTTCCGGCGGGCTAAGCGTCTGGCACGACGTCGGCATCAGGGCATCCCATTCAGGCCCCTGCGTTTCAGGCGGGCGGGGCGGTCCGCGTCTTGCGCGTGGTCCTGTGGGACAGGAAGAACCGCAGCATCTGGGCCGAGGCATCCGGCCCGCCCGGATCGACGAACCGACCCGCACGCGAACCGCCCGACCAGGCATGGCCCGCGCCCTTGACCAGCCAGTGTTCCACCCAGGACCGGCCCTGCCCCACCCGGTGGCTGGTGCGGACATAGGCCCGTCCGCCCGGCACGGTGCGGGTCAGTTCCACCGCACGCAGGCCGGGGAACGTCTCGACCGCGCGGATCGCCACGAAGCGGCCGTTGCGCGGGGTCACGATGTGGTCGTCGCTGCCGTGGAAGATGATCGTGGGGACGGGCGTGGCAAGGCGGCGGCCGGGGCTGCCCTGCTTCATCGCGATGATGGCAGAGGTCTTGTCCCCCGCCGCGCCCGGCGGCAGGCCGGAATGGCATCCGACGGCGGCGAACAGATCGGGATAGGCATGCGCCAGCAGCATCGCGGTCGACCCGCCCGCCGACAGGCCCGTGACATAGACCCGCGCCGGGTCCGCGCCATAGCGCGCCAGCATGTCCCGGGTCAGGCTGGCCAGCAGGGCGGGTTCACCGCCGTCGCGACCCTGATCCTCGGGGCGGAACCAGTTCCAGCAGCGGTTGGCATGCGCCTCGCGCGGCTGCGCGGGATAGACCACGATCACGCCCCGCTGTTCGGCCAGCGCGTTCATCCCGGTGCCCTTGGCGAAATCCTCGGGCGTCTGGCCACAGCCATGCAGCATCACCAGCAGTGGCACCGGCACCCCCGCCCCGATCGCCGAGGGCAGATAGACGCGGTACTTGCGCGTCCCGTGGGCGCAGGTATGGGTCCCCGTCTCGAACCGCGCCGATCGCGGGGCGGCGGCCCGCGGCTTTGCGGCAGGCTTTGACTTGGCGGGCTTGGGCTTTGCCGCTTTCGGCGGCTGCACGGCGGCGGTGGCCGCCTGCGTCATCGCCTTGGTGGCCGTCTTCATGAAGGCGCCCATCAGGCCCGCCATGGCGTTGGCGCCGGATTTCCGGCGACGGGTTCCGATGCGAAGTCTGGGGCGCCTGGTCACGGGGTTCGGGGCAGCGTTCGGGTGCACATGACCTCTGCGTCGCATGCGCCCCCGGATTGGGCAAGCGGCAACCCCGGTTCCGCCGGTCATGGCTGCCATGACGCGCTGACAGGTCCGGGCGCGCTTGCCCATTCGGGCGGCGTTTGACATTTTGCGGGCAGACGCCCCGGCCCCCGCCGCGCCGCAACGAAAAGGTCCTGCCGATGACGGCCGCCATGCTGACGTTTCTGGACTGGCTGGACCGGCGCACGTCCGGAGTGGGCCTGGTCACCGGCGCGCTGTTCGTCGCGGGTTCCCTGACGCCCAGCCTGATCCCGCGCAGCCCCCAGATCCAGGGCATCCTGGCGGGGTTCTGCTTTGCCGCGGGCTATGGGGTGGCGGTGCTGGCCGGCGCGCTGTGGCGCTATCTGCAGCTGCCGCGCATGACCGACCGTCAGGCGCGCCTGCTGGTGCCGGCGATGGGCGCGGTGGCGCTGGTCATCGTGACCGTGTTCCTGCTGCGGTCCGCAGAATGGCAGAACGACATCCGCGCCGCCATGACCCTGCCCCCGGCCGAGGGCGTGGCCCCCTTCGTGGTGGCGGGGCTTGGCACTGCGGTCGCGTCGGTCCTGCTGATCCTGGGCAAGCTGCTGGTGGCGCTTGGCCGTTATGTCAGCGCGCGCATCGCGCAGGTCCTGCCCCGCCGGCAGGCGCGGGTTCTGGGCGTGCTGCTGACGATCCTGGTGACCTATCAGGTCTTCAGCGGCGTTCTGGTGCGCAACGTCGTCTCCAGCATCGACCAGTCGGCGCAGGCGCTGGACGACCTGATCCCCGCCGAACAGATCGCCCCCGACCAGCCCTGGCAGACAGGCAGCGCCGAATCGCTGGTCGCCTGGCAGGATCTGGGGCGCGAGGGGCGCAATTTCGTCGCCACCACCCCCGACCCCCAGGCCATCGCCCGCGTCACCGGACAGCCCGCGCGGCAGCCGCTGCGCGTCTATGTCGGGCTGAACGCGGCGGACACGCTGACCGCGCGCGCCGATCTGGCGGTGCGCGAACTGGAACGCGTGGGCGGGTTCGACCGCAGCACGCTGGTCGTCGCCATGCCCACCGGCACCGGCTGGATGGACCCCGCCGCGATCGAGCCGCTGGAGCATCTGAACCACGGCGACGTCGCGACCGTGGCGCTGCAGTATTCCTATCTGCAAAGCTGGATTTCGCTGTTGGTGCAGCCCGAACAGGCGGCCGAGGCCGGGCGCGCCCTGTTCGGGGCCGTCCACCGCCGCTGGCAGCAGCTGCCCGAGGAGACGCGCCCCCGGCTGTATCTCTATGGTCTCAGTCTGGGCGCGCACAGCTCTCAGCAATCGTTGCGCCTGCACGAGATGCTGGATCAGCCCATCGACGGGGCGCTGTGGGTCGGGCCGCCCTTCGTCAGCCAGCTGTGGCAGACGCTGACCGCCGAACGCGACCCCGGATCGCCCGCATGGCTGCCGCACCTGACCACCGGAGAGGTCGTGCGCTTTACCGACGGCCGCCAGTCGGTGCATGACGGCGGCCCCTGGGGCGAGGTGCGGATCGTGTTCCTGCAATACGGCAGCGATCCCATCGTGTTCTTCCGGTCCGACAGCGCGATCCGCCCGCCCGAATGGCTGGCCAGCCCCCGCGCCCCCGAAGTGTCGCCCGACCTGCGCTGGTATCCGATCATCACCCAACTGCAGCTGGCCTTCGACATGGCGATCGCGCTGGAGGTGCCGATCGGGCATGGCCATGTCTATGCCCATGTCGATCACATCGACCCCTGGCTGGCGATCACCGACCCACCCGGATGGACCCCCGAACGGCTGCAGGCGCTGCGCGACCATTTCCAAGCGCGGCAACAGGCGGTCATGACACAACCTGGCAGTTCGGGCTGACCCCGGTCCGGCCGCCGCGTGCGGCGATGACGGCGTCAGGCGCGGCTGTCGGCGATGGCGCGCCAGCGCGGATTGTCGTCGCCGACATGGCGCCGCGCGCCCCAGAAACCGTAATGGCCAGGACCGGATACCTCAACGAAAGCGTTGAAGAACGCCCCGCCCGCCGCGCCAAAGCCGTCGATGGCGCGCCGGTACAGCGCGCCCATCTGATCCGAATAGTGGAACCGCTCGATGAAATCGAACAGCTCGGGATCGGCGTCGATGGCAGCCCGGTCGGGGACGATATGGCTGCCGCCCTCGTACATGACCAACGACAGGCCTGCCTCCTGGGCGATGGTGTGCTGGGCGGCCCAGACCTCCTCCAGCGTGGCGATGGTGGTGCCGCCCTCTTCACCCGCAATATGGCGCCCGTCGGCCACCTGTTCCGCCATCAGGTCGAACGCCCGCGCATCCCCCATGTCGCGCCAGGTCCGGATCAGCGACAGGTTCGCGGGGCGCCCGATGCCGCCGTCGAAATAGCCCGTCACCGCATAGGCATCGAAATAGGTCTTGGGTGCCCGGCGGTCCGGACCGTCCGCCACCCACAAGGGCGCATCCAGCATGGCATGGTTCAGGTCGATCCAGGCGGTATGGGCGGTGATGACCTTGCGCAGGCGGTCGGGCGCATCGGCATAGACCGCATCCAGCAGCACCGCCATTTCAGCCGCACGGCCACCGTAATACTGCATCCAGCCATCGCCCTGGCCGGGCCATTGCGCCTCGGCCTGCTGCAGGGCCCACTGGGTCTGGCCGAACTGGAAATTCCAGACCTCGTTCGAGAATTCGTACCAGGCGGTCAGACCCGGATCCAGGCTGTCGCGGACCAGCGTGGCAAAGCGGGTGATGTGGTCGTCGGTCGCCAGATGCGGAAAGCAGAACCACGGATCGATGCCCAGCTGATTGGCCAGCGCCACCATCACCTCGACCGGCACGCCCAGGGTCCAGGTGGCCGAGGTCAGGCGCGGCCGGTTGTCCCATTCGGAGAGCGTGCTGTTATTCGTCACCATCCAGTCCATGAAGCGGATCGCCCGGAACCCGCCGATCAGCGCCAGCCATTCGGGCCGAAAGATCTGTCCTGCATCATATTCGGCCTGCAAGTCCTGATGGATGCAGCGGAAATTCCGCGCGGGATCGGCGGCGTCCTGCCTGACGATGTCGATCGCCACGATCCCGGTGTCCGACGCGACATAGTCGAACTCGGCCCATCCCGGCCCGGTGGTCACGTTCGTGCCGGTCCCGTTGATGCGCACGTCGCCGGTTCCGTCCCAGGTCATCCGGTAATGGCCGTTCACACTGATATCGTCGGCGGACAGGTCGCACAGGATGATCGTGCCCACGGCAGTCGAGCCGTCGGGGATGCTGATGGGCCAGCCGTCGGCATCCAGATGCCCGCCCTCGCGCAACTGGGCGTTGGTATGGGACACGAACTCGGCCTCGGACCGTCCCATCCATTCACGGCTTTGGCGCATCACGTCGATGAATGGCTGAGAGGCCCCCCAGTCAGAGATACCCGACAGCCCCACCGCGATGCCCCCCGGTTCGGTGCGTGTCGCGGCCCGCGCGCTCAGTGGCATCCCGATCGCGGCCTGCAGTCCGAAGGCGGCGCCAAGCATCAGTACGGAACGTCTTTTCACCGGCGGCCCTCCATGCACTGCCCCGACAAAGGGGACCGTGAATTTCTAACAGCGTGGTGCGCATCCGGGCAAGGCGTTTACCGGCAGGGGAATTTGCGGCCCGGTTCGGGACCGCAGCCCCCCGGCCAGATCGAATATGGCTCAATACCCGCATTCATCTTATTGAAAATAAATGATAATACCGGGATTCTTCAGTTGGTTTCCAGAAGCCGCCACAAGGTCGGATCATGCAGTCAACGCGATCTAGGCCCGCCTGCACGGATCACGATGCCGCAAGGTCGGACCGGCGCCCGCAGCACCGATCCGACCCGCGCGCAACCGTTGCGCGACTGTATCTGGCCCGAAGTCATCCTGCGCGGCGCACAGGAATTTTTGGTGACGGGCGCAGCGGTTCGTAAAAACGGGGGCGCCGGATTGCAGCGCCCCCGAGGCTTAATCAGTCTGCGCTGCGTTCGCCCAGTGGCAGGCCGGCGGGAGCGGGAACCAGGTCGCCCACGGGACGAGCCTGTCCGACGGGCCGACCCGCCAGGGCGGCGTCGAACTGGTCGCGGTCCAGCGCGCCTTGCCAGCGGCTGACCACCACAGTGGCGACCGCGTTGCCGATGAAGTTCGTGACCGAGCGGCATTCCGACATGAAGCGGTCCACGCCCAGGATCAGCGCCATGCCCGCGACCGGCACGGTCGGGACGACCGACAGTGTGGCGGCAAGCGTGATGAAGCCCGCGCCGGTGACGCCCGCCGCACCCTTTGACGACAGCATCGCGACCAGCAGCAGCAGGACCTGTTGCTGCAGCGACAGGTCGGTGTTCGTGGCCTGGGCGATGAACAGCGCGGCCAGCGTCATGTAGATGTTGGTGCCGTCCAGGTTGAAGCTGTAGCCGGTCGGCACGACCAGGCCCACGACGGGACGGGCGCAGCCGGCCTTCTCCATCTTCTCCATCAGCGAGGGCAGTGCGGATTCCGACGACGAGGTGCCCAGCACCAGCAGGATCTCGGCCTTGAGATAGGAGATCAGCCGGAAGATCGAGAACCCGTTGACCATGCAGACAGTGCCTAGGATCACGATCACGAACAGGGCCGAGGTCAGGTAGAACGTGCCGACCAACGCCGCCAGGTTCACGACGGACCCGATGCCGTACTTGCCGATGGTGAAGGCGAAGGCCCCGAAGGCGCCGATGGGGGCGGCCTTCATCAGGATGTCGACCACGCGGAAGATCGCGAAGCTGGCCGATTCCATGACCGACAGGACCGGCTTGGCGCGGTCGCCGACCATGATCATGCCGATGCCGAACAGGATCGCCACGAACAGCACCTGCAGGATGTTGCCCTCGACGAAGGCCGACACCAGCGTGGTCGGGATGATGTCCATGACGAAGCCCACTAGGCTGGTCTCGTGCGCCTTCTCGGCATAGCCGGTGACGGTGCTGGCATCCAGGGTGGACGGGTCGATGTTCATGCCGCGGCCGGGCTGGATGACGTTCGCCACGATCAGGCCGACGATCAGCGCCAGCGTCGAGAAGGTCAGGAAATAGGCGAAGGCCTTGCCCACGACCGATCCCACGCCGCGCAGCGTGCCCATTCCGGCCAGGCCCGTGACGATGGTCAGGAAGATGACCGGCGCGATGATCATCTTAACCAGCTTGATGAAGGCGTCGCCCAAGGGCTTCAGCGCCTCGCCGGTCTGGGGATAGAAATGGCCGATCAGCGCGCCGGCGACGATGGCAAAGATCACCTGGACGTACAGGTGGGCGTAAAAGGGCTTGGGGGCGTGCGCTTGGGGATGCGCGGGGGCGTTCAACTGCATCTGGTCTCCTCCGACCTGCATGTGACGATGACGTGACACAGGATAGCCCATCGGACCGGACTGCCCGCTTTCCGCGCGCATGGCAGCAATGCGTTGATTTCATGGCTTTCTGTCGGCATGCGAGGGTCTATAATGTGTGGTTTTCCGCACAGATGCCGCGTGCTAGTGTGGGAACCGAAACAGTCCGGGGGACGGGATGGAACAGGCGGCGACCTTGCGGGAATCGCGCTGGCGGCTGCATCCCGCGCAGCTGGTGCTGGTCGCAGCTCTGCTGGCGGGGCCTTGGGCCGCCTATACGGTGACGCGCGACGGGATGCTGGCGCAGCTAGACCAGGACGCGCAAGCCGCCGCCGAAAGCCGCGCGTTGACGCTGGACAGCATCCTGGACCGACAGCGTGCGGTGGCCACCGTCCTGGCCGTCGACCAGCAGGTGATCCAGTTGCTGCAGCAGGGTGGCCCCGACCGCGATTTCGCGGTGTCGGCCAAGATGGACCTGCTGCGGGCGGAAACGCAAAGCGACGTGATCTATCTGCTGGATCGCCGGGGCGTGTCGGTGGCCGCGTCGAACTGGGACCTGCCGTCCAGCTTCATCGCCCACGACTATGGATTCCGGCAGTATTTTCGTCAGGCGGTGGCGCAGGGCACGGGCCAGGAATACGCGCTTGGCACGGTCAGCGGGCGGCCCGGCCTGTATCTGGCCCATGACATCCGCGACGGGACGACGCTGTTGGGCGTGGTGGTGGTCAAGGTCGAGTTCGACCCGCTGGAGGCCGCATGGGCGCGCGACACCGGGGCCACGCATGTGGTGGACGGACAGGACCGGGTGATCATCTCGGGCCAGCCGGCGCTGCGTTTTGGGGCCCTGCCGGATGTCCGCGGCATGGTGCAGGCCCGCGCCAGCGTGCGCGGCACCGACTGGACCCTGCTGGTCCGCCGCCCCCTGGCCGAGGCGCAGCGCGTGGCGTCGCTTGCGGCAGGGACCGCCGTCCTGGCCGTGCTGCTGGCCGGGGTCGTGGTCGCGGTGATCATGGCCCGCTTGCGCCGCGCCGCCCGCCGCGCGCGAGCCGAGGCCGCCTATCGCGCCGACCTGGAACGCGCGGTCGAGGCCCGCACCCGCGACCTGTCCGGAGAGATGCGCGAGCGCCGCGCCGCCGAACAGCGTCTGGTCCAGCTGCAATCCGATCTGGTGCAGGCCAACAAGCTGGCAACCTTAGGGCAGGTCAGCGCCGGTTTCGCCCATGAGGTGAACCAGCCCCTGGCCACGATCCGCCTGCTGGCGGAGAACGGCCGCGCGATGCTGGACCGCGACCCGGCGCCGGTGGCCGCGAACCTGGACCG